>CAMCDQ010000044.1 GCA_945873505.1 Chitinophaga pinensis | reverse complement strand
TAAAGTGGATTTCGCGTGAGGGATAGTAGTGGAAATCCTCTGTGGAACGAAGTGGAACTGAGATTGTAGCGGATAGCCCGACCGAGTTTATCGAGAAATTGCCTCGTGCCTCGCAATGACCTAAACGAGGGCACGCCCAAAAAAAAATTTAGTTTTAGAGCTTTATTTTCCGTCTTTGTTGACTAAAGGACGGTTGTCTCTATTAGCTAATTCCCAAACGATAGTAAATGCAAGTAGTGTTCTTTTTGCTAAGGCATCGAATTCTATTTTATCGGGCGTATCGGTGGATTTATGATAATCGGCATGAACGCCATTAAATAAAAACACCGACGGAATTCCATTTTTAGCAAAATTATAGTGATCTGAACGATAGTAGAAACGGTTTGAATCATTCCTGTCATTAAATGTGTAATCTAAATTCAGATTTACAAAATTTTTGTTAGCAGTTTCACAAATATTGTACAAATCGGTAGAGAGATAATCAGAACCAATTAGATAGATGTAATTATTGGAATCTTTATGTTTTTCGTCTCGGCGACCAATCATATCAATATTAACGTCGGTAATTGTATTTGAAAGAGGAAATAGGGGGTTCTCTGAATAGTAGCGGGAGCCGTGAAGCCCGTGTTCTTCGCCAGTTGCGTGAAGAAATAGGATAGAACGTTTTGGACCATGACCTTCATTTTTGGCAATTTGAAATGCTTTTGCAATTTCTAATACGGCCACAGTTCCGGAACCATCGTCATCGGCGCCATTAAAAATTGCACCATTTTTTATTCCAACATGATCATAATGTGCAGAAACCACAATGATTTCCTCGGGTTTTTCGGATCCTTCTATATAAGCCCAAATATTCTCAGAGTCAGGTAAATTTTCATTGTATTGTGCGTTTAGAAAAGCTGCGGGTACTTTTTGATAATAATCTGTTGCGCCTTTTGGGAATGAGATTCCTGCTTTTTTATATTGAGAAATCAAATAATTTCCTGCTTTCTTTTGACCTTTAGAGCCTGTTTCCCGGCCTTCCATTTCATTGGAAGCAATGATATCAAGATTAATTTTCAATTCTTCTTTAGAAATAGTGTTCAAATATTTTGTAGGCTGTTCTTGAGCAAAACTAATTGTGCTGAAAATTGCTAGTAGAATAGAAGTGGTGTTATTTTTCATTGCTTGATTTTTTTTGTACAAATATCTGAAAATAAAGCGGATTAAATTAATTATTTTCACTTGATGGTCTTTTATTTTCTAATTTAGCTAAATAAATTAAAATTAAAAACATGCAATCAAATTGTAAAACGCCACAGGAATATTTGGATTCACTACCTGAAGAACGTAAAATTGCAGTTGAAAAACTCCGAAAAACAATTAAATTGAATTTGCCTGAAGGTTTTCAAGAGGAAATGTCATATGGAATGTTGGGTTACGTTGTCCCGCATTCAATCTATCCAAAGGGTTATCATTGTAATCCAAAATTGCCATTGCCATTTATGAATATTGCTTCGCAAAAGAATTTCATAGCAATTTACCATATGGGGATTTATTTAGATTCCAAAATAATGAATTGGTTTATTGCAGAATTTTCTAAACAAGTTAACACCAAGATTGATATGGGTAAAAGCTGCATTCGATTTAAGAAAATGGATGCAATTCCATTTGAATTAATAGGCGAATTGGCTGCTAAAATGTCTGTTTCGGAATGGATTTCTGTTTTTGAAAATAATGTCATTAGATAATTCATCAATTTACGGAATTGTTGTAAGAACGTATTAAATATTCTTTAAAATAATATAATTTTAAAAAAAAATATTACTTTTACTTTTATTTACAATAATTTATTACAAACAAAAATAATTTAATATGAAAAATTTAGTATCAGTTTTAGCCTTAGCCCTTTTGACAGTTTCAATGAATGTAAACGCACAAGAGAAAAAATCAAAAGAAAAAGCTAAAAAAGAAAGTTCAGCAAAAGAAATGAAATCTTGCGATAAAGAAAAAAAAGCAGGATGTTGTGCTAAAATGGCAGACAAAAAATAATTTAAATTTCTAATTATTAAATAAAGCGCTTGAGAAATCAGGTGCTTTTTTTGTTTTTATAGCTGTTTAATTTATTTAAATTGTTTATTTTAATTAAGAAACAAATAATATATTCTTTTTAAAGCATAAAAAAAATAATTGTTTAAAAATACAATAAGTATTGTTTAAAGTAGTATTTCATTTTTTAAATAATATTTTTATTTTTTTTTAAATGAAATAATATTCAATATGTTCTATTTTATTTAATCTTAATTAAACAAAAAGAGATTAAAAGAATAAAAAATTTCTTTTAATTCGTTATATTATTACAAATTTAACGTTTTTAATGAAAATTTATTTCAGTAGGGCTTTCTCAACTTCAGCTACTAGTAATTTGTAGTCAGCTACAATCTTTTCGGAAGTTTCGCTTACTCTGTCGCCCCTTAATGATTGGTGAATGTACTGCGTTGACAATCCATATTTATCTTTTAATCGATTAATAACGACAGAAACATATTTGTTATACTTCTTTTTTTGATTATAATTGTGCATTGTTTTGTTTGTTTCAATTATTGATACAAAAATAAATAAACTTATTGTTTATTAACCTGAACAAGTGTTAATTAATATTAAATAAATAGTATGTTTTTTGAATGGATAAATTTCGAATTTTAAATGAAATAAAAAAGCATTACGCTTTTAAAAGAGACACTGATTTCGCAAACTTTTTAGGGGTTTCGCCTCAAGTACTTTACAACTGGAAAGCTAGAAATACTTTTGATACTGAGTTAGTATTTGACAAATGCGCTGATGTTAACCCAGAATGGTTGTTAACTGGAAACGGTTTGATGGTTATCGGTTCGTCCATTTCTAAAGCAAAACATTCGAAAGGTGTTAACTATGATTCATCGAATACATCAAGGGGGTTAATTTCTGAATTTTATAAAATATTGGAATTCGAAAACGAACAGTTTGTAATTCCAACATTTAAAGAATCGGATTATTTGGTTCAAGTAAAAGGGGATGCAATGTATCCTAAATACAATAATGGCGATATTGTTGCTTGTAAGAAATTAACTGTTGATGGTTTGTTTTTTCAATGGGATAAGGAATATGTTTTAGATACCTCTCAAGGTTCGTTAATAAAAAGAATTAAAAAAGGAAAAGATTTAGATCATATTTTGTTAGTTAGTGAGAATGATAATTTTGAAGCTTTTGAACTTAATATTTCCAATATATTTGGTGTTTCTTTGGTTATTGGTGTTATTCGTTTGGTTTAAAGAAATGCGCAAATTTTTAAACACAAAATAATTTGTTGTTTGAATTAGTTATAAATAAAATGGGCTGTCTTTTGACAGCCCATTTTATTTGGTACAATTAAATGTTATAATTCGAATGACAATGTTATTGTTATATTATTGGTTTTAGTAGTAATTTTTGAACTATCAGTCATTCCTATTGAAAAAAATTGTTTTTGAGAATCTCTTTGAGTGTGAGAATATGCTAAATCTAAGCGTGTTCCTCCAAAATTATATCCAAATCCTGTCGAAAATCCTGTTAATTCGCCTATGGTTTTCCCATTTTTATAGGGACTTTGTTCTGTTCGGTATCCTGCTCTTAGACTTAATTCGTTTATTCTATATTCTCCTCCAATTCTCAATTCGCTTGACAAACCTAGTAAATTAGTCATTTCTCTATTGGCGTTTCTGTAATCATCTTTTGGAATAAATTCTGTGTTTCCATAATCTTTAAGTGAATAATCAATACTTAATAAACCTGATTTTCCATAAACATAAGCAATACTTCCAGTCCATTTGCCCGGTGTTTGTAATTGATAGGGTTCATAAACATTTATTATTCTTGGAATTACATAATCTGTTGGTAATTCTCCTAAAGCATCGGCACTAACTACCGCCAATCCTTGAGTTAGTTTGTCATTCATTTCGTACCAAGTTGGAGATTCATAGGATAATCCTAAGCGAACTTCTTTTGTGACTTTAGCAATTGCACCCAATTGAAATGAAACACCATTACCAAAAGTGTTTAACTCGTTGTCAAAACGCAGACGTTGCACACCAGAAAACAGGTTGTTGGTGTTTTCTTCGTAAAAACTAGTTGATTGTTTGTAGTCTATAAAGTGGGTGTTAATATTGACTCCAAAATAAAATTTATCTTTATATTGTCCAGAGGCATTAAAAGTTAGTTTTCCATTATAACCATTCGATTCAAAATAGTTTTCTTGGTAGTAATTACCTCCAGAAGGAATTAATGAAACATAATTTCTGTTGGTGTTTTCATCATAGTTTGAAGCTTCATCAATAATATAACCTTGATAGCCTAAAAATGCTTGCTGCGATCCAAAACCATAATTAGAACCTAAATAATCATATAAATCCGTAATATTTTCGCCACTTTGTAATTGTAAATTTGATAAAGATTCCCCACCATTTATATTGGCATAATAGGTAAAATAATTTCCAATTGAATTTGGGTTTGTCCCAGCAGAAAAAACAGCATTGTCAAAATTATTTGAATTTTCGTAGTTCATTGCAAAACTAAATTTTTTCCAATCACTTGAACGGTCTGTGTTTTTTAAAACGAAAACACCTCCAAATTGGTTTATATCGAATGTCGAACTGTTTTCATCAGTTTTTGTTCCAAAATAATTCGATTTATTATTGGTTCCAAAGCTATTCAAAGTAAATGTAACTTGGTTATTGGCGAAAATTGCAGACCCTGCGGGGTTTACATTTAAAGAGGAGAAATCACCTCCAAGTGCACCAAAAGCTCCGCCCATTGCTCTGAAACGAGCCGTTCCGTTTAGATTTTCTTGTGAAAATCGAATCGCATCAGTAATATCCTGCGATTGCATCGTTGTTACTGTTAATCCGAATAGAACTAAAGTTATATATTTCTTCATTTTTAGAGAATTAAGGTTAAACATTTTTCAGATTTATGAATAACAGTATTGAATTGTACTATCTTCTACCGCCTGAACTGTTTGATCTGCCACCGCCAGAACCACCTCCGAAATTTGAACTTGGAGTATAACTTCTTGGGCTTACACTTTCACTTCTTGGTGTTGAAGATTCCGTTCGTGAGGGAGTATAACTTCTCGGCGTAGAGTTTTCACTTCTTGGAACATTAGTTTCTGTTCTGGTTGAAGTATAACTTCTTGGTGTCGTATTTTCACCTCTTGGAGTTGGAGTGTAATACCGTGGAGTTTCACTTTCGTTTCTCGGAGAGTTTATTCTTGGGCTTATTGATTCATTTCGAGAGTCGTTTCTTCGAGGTGTTATAGTATTAGAATTTCGAACTACGTTGGCAATATTTCTTCGCCCTGTAGAATTGGAATTAGCACTGTTGTCATTCAAATTACTTCTGCCAATAGTATTTCTTCCATTGTAACGACCGCCTCTAATGCCGTTGCTATGCGAGTAATTGTAATATCCATCATAATAATTGTTATAATACCCGTTATAGTAATTGTTATATCCCCAACCATAATAGCCATAATTCGAGCCATACCAATTATTCCAACCCCAACCATAACCAATACTCGGTCCGTACCAAGAATTCCATCCTAAATTCCAATTCCATCCATAATTCCAGGAGGTGCCATAGCCATAATTATTCCAACCCCAATTATTATCATAAATAGTTACGTTTAAAGGCTGCGGGTTGTTTCCCCAACCAGAATATCCAGAAGAATAGCTTTCAGAGTTATTTCCGATGTTTTTATAATCATTAATAGTGTCTTGGTAGGAAGAATAATTTTCAACATCAGTAAAAGTATCTTCTTGTTCGTTAGTTTCTCTCAAAGAACTAAAATAATCTTTGTATTTGTTGCTATTTTCACTAGAGTTATTTGCTTTTGACTCTTTGAACTCTTTTCCATTTTCATTAGAACTATAAATCCCATCACTGTCATAATAAGTGCTGTTTTTGTAAGAGCTACAGGAAGCTATTACAAAACTTATCAGCCCAATTATTGAATAAATGGAGGTCGATTTTGCTGGAGAAAAATAATTAGTTTTCATATCTATGCATTTTTATTGTTGGTCATTACAAAAATAGTTAGTTTTGCTGAACTATTTAGTTAAAATAAGTTAAACAATTTTAGTGCCAAACTATTTCATCATGAGCAAGAACTTAACAACACGATATGAGGATTATTCAAAATGGTATAATGAGTTAGTTGTCAAAGCCGACCTTGCCGAAAATTCAGGCGTTAGAGGCTGTATGGTTATAAAGCCTTATGGCTATGCAATTTGGGAAAAAATGCAATCAGAATTAGATCGAATGTTCAAAGAAACAGGGCATCAAAATGCTTATTTTCCTTTGTTTGTTCCCAAAAGTATGTTTGAGGCAGAAGAGAAAAACGCAGAAGGTTTCGCCAAAGAATGCGCTATTGTTACACATTACCGATTAAAAAATGATCCTGATAAACCGGGAAAATTAATGGTAGATCCAAATGCAAAACTGGAAGAGGAACTTATTGTTCGTCCTACAAGTGAAGCGATTATTTGGTCAACTTATAAAGGGTGGGTGCAATCGTACAGAGATTTACCATTATTAATCAACCAATGGGCAAATGTAGTGCGTTGGGAAATGAGAACGAGATTGTTCCTTAGAACTGCCGAATTTTTGTGGCAAGAAGGACATACGGCTCACGCAACAAAAGAAGAAGCGTTAGAAGAGTCAGAAAAAATGATGCATGTTTATGCAGAATTTTCTGAAAATTTTATGGCAATTCCAGTTATAAAAGGGCTAAAAACGGAAACAGAACGTTTTGCGGGTGCCGATGAAACCTATTGTATTGAGGCATTGATGCAAGATGGAAAAGCACTGCAAGCAGGAACTTCTCACTTTTTAGGTCAGAATTTCGCCAAAGCATTTGATGTTAAATTTGCAACTGCCGAAGGGAAGCAAGAATATGTTTGGGGAACGTCTTGGGGGGTTTCAACCCGATTGATGGGTGCGCTTGTAATGACGCATTCTGATGATCAAGGGTTGGTATTGCCACCCAATTTAGCACCAATTCAAGTGGTTATTGTTCCAATTTATAAATCAGACGAGCAATTAGAGGAAATTTCTACTGCTGTAAATGTCGTAATGTTGGCTTTAAAGAAATTGAATGTTTCTGTGAAGTTTGATAATCGAACTACTCAAAAACCAGGTTTCAAATTTGCTGAATGGGAATTGAAAGGAGTGCCAATTCGAATTGCAGTAGGTCCAAAAGATTTAGAAAACGGAACTTTTGAGGTGGCAAGACGAGATACTTTGACAAAAGAAATTGTTTCGAAAGACGGAATAGAAATCTATATATGCGATTTATTGGCGCAAATTCAGAAAGATTTGTTCGATAAAGCGTTAAATTATAGGGACACCCACATTACAGAAGTTAACAGCTTTGACGAGTTTAATTCGATTTTAGACAGTAAAGGTGGCTTTGTTTCAGCACATTGGGATGGAACACCTGAGACAGAAGAAAAAATTAAGGATTTGACCAAAGCAACCATAAGATGCATTCCTTTGGGTAGACCAGAAGAGACGGGAAGTTGTGTATTTACGGGTAGTCCATCGGTTGGAAGAGTGTTATTTGCGAAGGCGTATTAAAAAAAGAAAAAAAAATATACATCAGCTATTGCTCGAATAAAAAATAGTTGTATTTTTGCATCCGCATTACAAAAGCTCGGTCCGTTCATCTATCGGTTAGGATCTCTGGTTTTCATCCAGGAAAGGGGGGTTCGATTCCCCCACGGACTACAAGTTTTTTGAAATTAATGTAATATATTTGGTCCGTTCGTCTACCGGTTAGGACACTTGGTTTTCATCCAAGAAATGGGAGTTCGATTCTCCCACGGACTACAAATTAGTTGTAAATAAGTTTTGTAAAATTCAAACTGGTGTCTCGGTTTTTTATTTTATTAGTTAAAACCAAAGTGATTATGTCAATAATTGTGGGAGGTTTTTCTTTTTTAACTGATAGTTTATAAATAATTTAAAAAAAACAAGTCAAATTGCAATTCATAAGTCAGCTCTAAAGAGAATTAGAAGTAACGAAAAAAGAAGAGTATTAAACAGATACCAACACAAAACAACTCGTAATGCTATCAAAGCATTAAGAATTGCTACTGATAAAACAGATGCTGCATCTAAATTATCAAGTGTTATTTCCATGATCGATAAATTAGCTAAGAAAAATATCATTCATGATAACAAAGCATCAAATTTAAAATCTAAATTAACTAAGCACGTTGCGAAACTGTAACTAGTAATTACCTTACACATTATTAAAGCTCTTGATTTTCAGGAGCTTTTTTTATTGTAATACTTTTCCAAGTAGAATTAATTATATGAGCTAGTATTTCTTGAAAAAAAAAATCCCATTTCTATAGAAATGGGATTTTTTTATGTGTAAAAAAGCAACTTAAAACTGCTCTCTTCCTGCGAAGTGAAAAGCACCTTCAATAGCTGCATTTTCGTCGCTATCTGAACCGTGAACTGCATTTTCTCCAATAGAAGTTGCATACGCTTTTCTAATAGTTCCTTCTGCAGCATCAGCTGGATTAGTTGCGCCAATTAAAACTCTAAAGTCTTCAACTGCATTTTCTTTTTCTAAAATCGCAGCAACAATTGGACCTCTTGACATAAATTCTACCAATTCTCCGTAGAATGGTCTTGCAGCGTGAACAGCATAAAAAGCTCGTGCATCTGCAATTGTCAATTGCGTTAATTTCAAAGAAACGATTTTGAAACCGCCGTTTGTAATCATTGCTAAAATGTTTCCGATGTGTCCGTTAGCGACAGCATCTGGTTTAATCATTGTAAATGTTCTATTAGTAGCCATTTTATAGGTTTTAAATTTTTCGCAAAAATAAGGTTTTTTAATCGATATCCAATTATTAGTGCCTTATAATGTTAGAATCGTAAAATTAAACTCTAAAGGGTTCAATTTTGCCGATAATTTTTCAATCAAAACTTTTCCGCTTTCCAAATAAAATTCAGAGAAATTGGCTTTTCTTTCTTGCAAACTATGATTCGGAAACAACTCGTTTTGCAAGTCAATAATCCGTTGTAATTCGGCAACATATTTCTTTTTTTGTGCTTTTAAAAGTCGCTTTTCCAAATTTTCTAAACCTTTAATTTGCTTGGCTTCTTGTGCTTTTACAGCACCAATAAAAGATTTATCTGTTTGATTTGCAATCGCATATAAATCAGAAAACTGCTGTTTTAAAATATTTTTTTGAGTTGAGAAATCGATTGGAATCTCTGATATTTCCAAGACTTTTCTATTGATTAATTCTTCTTGTTTTGAAAACAAATCAATCCAAGTTAGTCTTAATTTTGTTAATTTGTCGGATTGTTTTTGTGTTACCAAAAGTGCTGAATTTCGCAATAAGAGTATCGGAAAAGTACATTTGTATGCTTGGAAAGTTGCTTTTAATTCTAACCAATAGGTAATTTCTCCACCGCCTCCAATATAGCATAAATTGGGTAAAATCACTTCTTGATATAACGGACGAAGCAACACATTTGGACTGAATTTTTCGGGATTTGTATCAACTAATTCTAATATTCCGTTTTCAGAAAATTCAATTTTTGTATTATTGATTTTGTATTTTCCATTTTCAAAAAGAATGCGTTCTCGCAAATTATCTTCAATGTAAAACAGATTTATTTCACGGGGATTTACTTGAACAGGATATTCTTTTAACTTTTCAAGCGTTTCTAAAACCGTTTTATTTGCTGTTTGATATACTAATTCTTCTTTAATATAGGGAATAAATTCAGTTTTTAATTCTGAACTGTCAGCGTCTAAAACAATTAGTCCATAATTACCAAAAAGCTCATTTGCTAAATAGCGAGTTGCATCGGCTAACGAATCGTTATTTGCGTAAGCGTCATAAAAAAGTTTTTTAATTGCATCTGCATTAGTTCCCGAACCCAATTCCATTTCAAAAACTTTAAGAAAATCATCTAAACCTTCCGTGGATAATCTCCCAACGGGCCCCAAACTTTCTCTGTTCCACTGGAATTTTTTTCCTTTAAAATTAAAATAATTTATCTCTTCAAAATCGTGGTCCTCTGTCGCCATCCAATAAATAGGAACAAAAGTATACGTTGGATATTTTGACTTTAATTCCTTTGTTAAATTTATAGTTGAAATGATTTTATATAGGAAATATAGAGGTCCTGTGAATAAATTGAGCTGGTGTCCCGTAGTAATCGTGAAGGTGTTTTCTTCTAAAAGTAAAGCGATATTCTTCTTGGTTAAATGAGAAATTGTTACCGATTCATATTGTTTGTTCAATACGGAAACTACGATTTTTCGAATATTGGAATTGTAGTTTAGTTGCTTTTCAATCAGTTGTTTTTCGAAATTTTCAATAGTTGGAAAATGGTTGTAAAGTGCCTGTAAATTTGATTTCTGATTCAAATAATCGTTCATCAAAGGAGTGAAATATCCGGAATTTTGATAGCTAATACAGTCCGTTGGCATAGGGAAATTTATTTGGAGTAAAATTACCAAAAAAAATGGGTAATTAGTCTTTCTTTAAAATATCTTTAAATACTATTTTAGTTAAAAGTCTTGCACATTCTATTATTTAGCTGTTGCAATAATTCGCAAATATAACATTTTCAAAATTAATCAGGATTTCAATATGCCTCCGAAGTTGCATTTTTAGGAACTAAATATTCATTATATTTGAAAAATTAAAACCAGTTTAAACCCTATTTAAAAAGCATTTATATGAATGAAATTACAAATTTAAACAAAGTAAATTCTACAAAACACGTTCTTTTTGGAAGTTTAATAGGCACTTCAATTGAGTTTTTCGACTTTTATATTTATGCCAATGCAGCGGTTTTGGTATTTCCACAATTGTTTTTTCCAGGTTCAGATCCAACAGCTTCGATTCTTCAATCGTTGGCAACTTTCTCAATAGCATTTTTTGCACGCCCTATTGGTTCCGCAGTTTTTGGACATTATGGCGATAAAATTGGAAGAAAAACAACTTTGGTTTTTGCCTTATTAACCATGGGAATTTCTACTGTAGCCATTGGTTTTTTACCAACCTACGCCTCAATCGGAATTGCCGCCCCTTTTTTATTGATGCTTTGCCGTTTCGGACAAGGTTTAGGACTTGGTGGCGAGTGGGGTGGAGCTGTATTATTGGCTATTGAAAACGCACCGCCAACCAAACGAGCGTGGTACGGAATGTTCCCGCAATTGGGCGCACCCATAGGTTTGTTACTTTCTGGAGGCACCTTTCTTTTATTGAATGACACCTTAACCGAAGCCCAATTTTTTGATTTTGGCTGGAGAATTCCGTTTATTTCGAGTGCTGTTTTGGTACTTGTGGGGTTTTATATTCGTTTAAAAATTTCCGAAACACCTTCGTTTATAAATGCTGTTGAAACCAAAAAAAGCGTAAAAATCCCTTTGTTAACCTTGCTAAAATCCTACCGACGAGAACTTGTTTTTGGAACTTTAGCAGCGGTGGCTACCTTTGTAATTTTCTATTTAATGACCGTTTTTTCTTTGAGTTGGGCAACCACCGATTTAGGATTCACAAGAAGAGATTTCCTAATTATGCAATTATTTTCGGTTGTATTCTTCGGAATCGCAATTCCCGTGTCTGCACTTTTGGCCGATAAATTTGGAAGACGTACCGTTTTAATGGCAATTTCAGCAGCTATAGCCCTATTTGGATTGTTATTTTCTTTGCTTTTGGGCTCTGGAAACACTAGCTTGATTTTCCTTTTTTTAATTATAGGAATGACCCTAATGGGATTGACTTACGGTCCTTTGGGTACTTTTTTATCGGAACTTTTTCCTACCGAAGTACGGTATTCAGGCGCTTCCCTAACGTTTAATTTTGCTGGAATTATAGGAGCTGCTTTTGCACCAATGATAGCCATTTGGTTGGCCAAAAACTACGGAATTAATTTTGTGGGATTTTATCTAACCCTTGCCGCCACGATTTCGTTTTTGTCTTTATTGGTAATTACTAAAAAGGAGCATAAGTTTTAAAATGGTTTATAAAAAAAATCCTTTTTTATTTTGTAAATTAATAAAGTATTTAGATATTTGTCTAAATATATAAATGAAGATACATGAATGCTATTTTCAAGGCGTTGAACGATGTTACAAGAAGGGAAATTTTGGAGCTTTTGAAGGAAAAAGATTTGTCCGCAGGAGATATCGCGGCTTCTTTTGACATTTCAAAACCAAGTATTTCACATCACTTGGACATTTTGAAACGTGCCGATTTAATAGCTTCTGAGAAAAAAGGGCAATTCGTAATTTACTCCATAAATACGACCATTATGGAAGACGTTTTGCAGTGGATTTTAACTTTTAAAAAATAAAAAAACGATGAACGAATCATTGAAAAAAGAACTGCCAATCATTGGAATTGTGTTATTGCCATTTATCTATTTGGGTTATATTTGGAACATTCTTCCCGAAAAAGTACCTATGAATTGGAATTTGAAAGGCGAAATTGATGATTGGGGAAGCAAATATTCGTTAATTGGATTGGTGTTTTTATTGCCAGTTCTCACTTATGTTTTGATGCTGGTTGTACCCAAAATTGACCCCAAAAAACGCATCGAATCCATGGGTGGAAAATACTACCAATTTAAGTTTATTTTGGTGACTTTTATGTCGGTTTTAGCACTTGTAATTATTTATATTTCTAACAATCAAAAATTGTCAAGTCCCAGTATGATTGTTATTTTGCTTGGAACATTATTTGTGTTCATGGGTAATTATTTCAAGGTTATTAAGCAAAATTATTTCATTGGGATCAAAACGCCGTGGACATTAGAGAACGAAGAAGTGTGGAAATTAACGCATCTTTTAGCAGGGAAAATGTGGGTTATTGGCGGAATTGTTATTGTACTTTGTAGTTTACTTCTTCCTGAAAACATCAATTTTTACTTTTTTATTAGCATTACCGCAGTGATTTCGATTGTGCCAATTGTGTATTCGTACCTAATATTTAAGAAGTTGAAAAACACAAATCAATAGTTTTTGGCGATTAAAGCAATAAAGTTATTTTTTGCAGTTATTTTTGTGCAAAATTAGTTCATTTGGAAACCAACATTTTTATAATCACGCCCCCGTTCACGCAACTGAATACACCGTATCCAGCCTCAGCGTATATCAAAGGTTTTCTAAATACCCTCGCCGTTCCTACGGTTCAAGCGGATTTAGGAATTGAAGTGATTTTAGAATTGTTTTCGAAGGAAGGTTTATGCCCCCTAACCCCCAAAGGGGGAATTGAAAACTATTCAGAAAATTCGCAACGTATTTTTTCACTTTGGGACGAATATATAAAAACAATTGATGGCGTAATTTCTTTTTTGCAAGGGAAAAATCCAACATTAGCGTTGCAGATTTGTCAGGATGATTATTTGCCTGAAGCGTCTCGATTTGCACAACTCGAAGAATTGGATTGGGCTTTTGGAACAATGGGAACGCAGGATAAAGCCAAACATCTTGCCACTTTGTACCTAGAAGATATTTCTGATTTTATTGTAGAATGTATCGACGAAAATTTTGGTTTCAGTCGTTATGCCGAACGTCTGGGGCGAAGTGCCAATTCTTTCGATGAATTATACGACGCTTTAAATCAAGCAACTACTTATATTGATAACCTGTTGCTTTCGATTTTGAAATCCAAAATTGAAACGATTCAACCTACTTTATTTCTTATTTCTGTTCCCTTTCCAGGAAATTTATATTCGGCATTTCGATGCGCGCAATGGGTAAAACAGCATTATCCAAATATTAAAATTGCGATGGGCGGCGGTTTTCCAAATACCGAATTGCGTTCACTTTCTGACAAACGTGTTTTTGAGTTTTTCGATTATATTACTCTTGACGATGGTGAATTGCCCTTGAAATTACTAATTGATAATTTGAATTCAGCTTCAAATTCTGAATATAAAAGAACGTTTCTTTTAGAAAATGGCGAAGTAGTTTATAAGAATAATACTACCCAATCCGATTACAAACAAGCGGAAGTGGGAACCCCAGATTATTCTGATTTGTTATTGGATAAATACATTTCTGTTATAGAAATTGTAAATCCAATGCACCGAATGTGGAGCGATGGACGCTGGAACAAACTCACTATGGCGCACGGTTGCTATTGGGGAAAATGTACGTTCTGTGATATTTCATTAGATTATATAAAATTATACGAACCTGTTGCTGCCAATTTATTATGCGATAGAATGGAAGAATTAATTGCACAAACAGGGCAAAACGGGTTTCACTTTGTTGACGAAGCGGCACCACCAGCATTGATGCGTGCTTTGGCTTTGGAAATCTTACGCAGGAAAATTTCCGTAACGTGGTGGACGAACATTCGATTTGAAAAAAGCTTTACCAAAGACTTGTGTTTGTTATTAAAAGCGTCGGGTTGTATTGCGGTTTCAGGCGGATTGGAAGTGGCTTCGGACAGATTGTTAGAATTGATTGATAAAGGAGTGACAGTTGAACAAGTCGCAAAAGTAACTCGGAATTTCACCGAAGCGGGCGTTATGGTTCACGCGTATTTGATGTACGGTTATCCAACGCAAACTGTGCAAGAAACTGTTGACAGCCTAGAAATGGTGCGTCAATTGTTTGAAATTGGGATTTTGCAATCGGGTTTTTGGCATCAATTTGCAATGACAGCACACAGTCCCTTGGGAATGTATCCTGAAAAATTTGGAGTTGTCAAAGAAACTGAAGCCATTGGAACCTTTGCCAATAATGATATTAATTTTATTGATTCCACAGGAATTGACCACGAGCAATTTAGTTTTGGTTTGAAGAAATCGCTTTATAATTTCATGCACGGAATTTGTTTTGACTATCCTTTGCAAGATTGGTTTGAGTTTAAAATACCCAAAACAAAAATCTCTGAAGACTTTATATTCAATGCGCTTTCTGAAGAAAATGATTTATCAATAAAACCCAATTCCAAAGTGGTTTGGCTTGGCGGAACACCTTCTGTTTCGTATTTTACAAAAACTAAAAAAGGAAGTTCTTGGGAAATGATGGCATTGACATTCCACGATAAAAAAGAAACGTATTCTGTTCAAATGAATAAGGAACACGGCGATTGGCTGTTGGAATTATTGAATAAAATTTCGGTATCAAGTACTAAAATTTATACTTTACAAGAAATAAAATCTGACTTTGAAACTGCATTTGAAGATTTCGAATTGTTTTGGTTTTCAAAGGCAATGGTGACTTTGAAATTTTACGGGTTACTAATAATTTAATGATAAAAAATTATTTTTTATTGTCAAAATAATTTTATAAATTTGAGAAACATAATATCAAAATGAAAAATATTTTATTTCTTACCATTTCTTTACTTGTGTTTACTTATGCTCAGGCACAAGATAAAACTGTTTTTGATATTGCTCGCAAAGGCACCTTGTTAGAAATGGCAAATATTTATAAACAAAATCCTAAAGGTATTGATTCCGTAAATGATAATAAAGCAACACCTTTAATTTTGGCATGTTATAGAAATAATGAAGCGGTGGCATTTTATTTATTAGATAAAGTTTCCAATATTAATTATAATTCTGGAATGGGAACGGCATTGATGGCAGCAATAATGTCGGGAAATATAGTAATTATTGAAAAGTTAATTGACAAGAAAGCCGATTTAAATCAAACAGATACGCAAGGGAAAACAGCATTAATCTACGCAGCTTTTAATAATAATACTGAAATAGTTCAAATGTTACTTAAAGCGGGTGCAAATAAAAAACTTGCTGATAAAGAAAACCGAACCGCTTTGGATTACGCAAAATTCAATAAGAATACACAATTAATAATTTTATTAGACCTTTAAATTAAACCAAACAATTAACAATTATGAAAAAAATTTACTTAGCAATTGCATTATTTACAGTTATTACAGCGTCTGATGCGCAAACAAAATCAACAGGGACTCAAACTCTTAACAGTTTAATGACGTTGAAAATTGATAAAAATGCAACTACATCGATAGTTACAATAACTTTAACAGGACCAACTCAAACAGGAGCAACTGACAAATGGTTTGGGATTGGATTAAACGCTACTGGAATGGTTAACGGAACAGATTGTTTGTATTATGCATCATCATTCGTGGATTCAAAAATAACTGGACAAGGCGCGCCACAAACTGACACAGATAATACGAACAATTGGACTGTTTCAAATACAACATCAGGAACGACTAGAACGTTAGTTTTAACAAGAGGCTTTGTTGGAGGCACTGGCGATTATTCTTTTAATTATAATACTGGAGATGCGCTAAATGTAATTTGGGCCTATGGAACTGGAAATAATATAGTGTACCACGAAAGTAGAGGTACTTATCCATTAGCATTCACACTTGGAGTTGAAGATTTTGCTACTTTGGATAAAGTATCAATTGCACCAAATCCATCGAATGGTGTATTTACAATTTCTAAAAATAATCAAACATCAATTTCTAAAGTTACTGTTTTTGATATTAATGGAAAAGTAGTAAAAGTCGTAGATTCGGAATTAGATTTTGAAGCAATTCAAATTGATTTATCAACGTTTTCTAAAGGAGTTTACTTTATGGAAATTGCAAATGAAACGGATAAAGTAGTTCGCAAAATCATACTAGAATAAGGCAACTACAACCAATAAATTTTCCTTCAATCAAACAATAATTTGTTTTGTTGAGGGATTTTTTATTAAATCGAGTTAAATAATTAAATACTTTTTTTATTATTGTAACCGTTGTTTTATAGTTCTTCCCAATTAAGTTAATATTAAGGTTTTTTATCCACGCAATTTGATAATATTTCGTACATTTGAATTGAATAAAACAGAAATAAAATGAGTAAAAAAGTAAAAATAATAGGAGTTCTCTTTGTATTTGCTTTGATAATAGGTTTTTCTGTTTTTAATTATGTATTTCATGGTGGAGCAAGAGACCTGGCTTCTGAAGAGGCTGTGTTTACATTAAACTCAAAAGAGATTACGGCTGAATTTACAGCTAATGTTCCTGCTGCTACGAAAAAATATTCCGACAAAGCAATTGCAGTTTCTGGAATAGTTACCGCTGTTTCCGACAGTATTGTTACGATTGACAATACCATAATATGTAATTTTAAAACTCCAGATACAACTATTAAAAACCACCAAAACGTGACTATAAAAGGAAGGTTAGTTGGTTTTGATGATTTAATGGGAGAATTAAAATTAGATCAATGTTCAATTAACAAAATGAATTAAAAATGAAAATTAAGAACGTATTATCGATTGCTCTCGTCTTTTTAGCTGCGGGTACTATAAAAGCTCAAGACGATTTATTGAATCAATTGGATGCTGGAGTTCCAAAACAGGCTGATATTGAGTTGGCCGCATTCAAAGGCGTACAAATTTGCAACATGCAATCCACTAAATTGCCTGCAAAAGGGGAATGGTATTTCTTAGTTTCTCACCGATTTGGGGATTTAGGAGAAGGAATTAATAATTTTTTTGGATTGGATAAT
>CAMCDQ010000043.1 GCA_945873505.1 Chitinophaga pinensis | reverse complement strand
TTGTTTTTAATAACAATTCATCATTAGTTACCACGGGAGTTGTTGCGTCCATGGCTAATAATTTGGCACCTCTTGACCAAGCAAGGTGTTCGCCTGAAGAATACAATTTCTCAATATCGCCAAGCCCAACTGATGCGTCAAAATCAGTTCCAAATACTGCAATTGTAGCATCTATTGGGGATGCAAACGCTACTTCGCTTGGATTATAAACAGCAACGCTTAAAGTACTATTACTACTTGTTCTAAATACGTTTGTGAAAGTGGAGGCTTTGTCAGCTTCCTCAAAAGTCAGGGAGGGACTTACACCAATTGTTTTAACAAAAATGGCTTGACCCGGTTGAATAAATTGACTTACATTAGTGTTTCCAGTACCAGTATTAGTAGCCAGATGTGTACTAGCACTATAAGCCACGTAGCGACCTCTTTCAGCTGGCGTACCCATATTTGGATCCCAAGCATAATAGTAATCATCCACTGAGAGGTTTCTATTAACCAATTCCCAATCTACTGGACTTGCGTAAGGATTTCCTATTAAACTGTATCCATTTGTAAGGGTGTTATTAGTTGTATTTAATGCTGGTGTAGTTGTACCATCAAAAACAACATCACCCACTTTTAAAGTTCCAGTTGCAGATAGAGTAGTGGCAACATTCATATTGTCTGCAGAGGCCACACTAATATCTACATTTCTATCTCCACGAACCAAAGTTCGGTACCCCATTCCAACAGTAAGCGCAGTTGCATTGGTATTTGGAATAGCCAACCAACCTGTTAATGCACTTTCATTGTTTTGATAGGTATACATGGATGGACTTCCAGAAGCAGTTATATCGAAACCGTTGGCAACTGTTGTAGAACCTGTAATGTGCGTTCCTCGTCCAGCAGTGGTTGCCCCACCAATTTGCCAGTTGGTATAAATACTTGAAGTAGTTGTTACAGAAGGCGTCAAGAAACGGAAAGCTCTTTTTCCGAAAGGAATGTAGCGTTCTACGGTTACGTTGGTTGCATTGCTCAAAGTTCCAGTTACTTGCCCGATGATTCCTGTACCACTATTATCGGATTTAATAGTAACGGCTTTTCCGCCCAAATCTGCTGTTCCTGCAATTGTTAAAATTTTACCTGAATTTATGGTTAAACCCCCTGTTCCACTAAGCGTTAATGTTTTTCCTACTGGTAAGGTGTAATCAACGTCCAAAACCGGGCTACCTGATGAAATGGTAACGTGGTCACTGCTTGAAGGTACTGTGGCAAAACTCCAGTTTCCAGCAGTATTCCAGTTCCCGTTTGCTCCAGTCCAATTGTTTGAGATATTGAAGGTATAGGTAGGCCAGCTTCCGTTGGTGGGAGTAGACAAGCCTGTTGTTAAATTAACAAAAGTATGGATATGACTTCTCATATCTGCTAAACTTCTATTATGTGTTGCTGCTGTTACATAAGAAGAACCAAATGTAATACCTCCCAAGGCCACAAAATTAGTTCCGCTTGTTAAACCTACAGGTACATATGTTGAAGTTCCAGTGGTAGCACCAGTAGTAATTACTGTTCCAGATGTATAGCCAGCCACAAAAGTTGGTGAAGTTAATGTTCCTTGATATGCAAATAACTGCTCTCCTGTTGACCCTAATCCAGAATTTAAGCCTCCTGTTCCCAATGTTGCACCACCCGCAGCGTCAAATTGAATAACTGTTCCTGCAGCAATGGTACTTCCTGTAGTATTTGTCCAAACATTATTACCTTCTCCAGAGAAAAAAGATAATGTTCCGCCATCCCAAGATTTGTCGGTAAACCAAATTCTTGTATTGTTAGGGATATCGTTTAAGGCTACAATTCTATATAAATCTGTTAATGCACCTTGAAAAGCTATGAATGCTATTGCACCAGCTGATAAATTAGTTACCTCACCACTAACAGCAACATTTTGTGTAGTTGCTCCAGTGCTAGATATTGTAATGTTTCCACCAACTTGATCGGTCAGTGCAGTTGGGTTAAATCTGGCATAAATGGTTGTTGTTGCAACAGTTCCGCTGGATTGTGTTAATGTAATTGGGTTTGTAGGAGAAAAACTACCACCAGTAGAAGTTGAAATTTGATAACCAGTTGGCGGAGTTATTACTATATTATCTGTTAATGTTGAGCCAGCAACTGTAAAAGTTTGCTCAGCAGACGGACTACTTACTGCAGATGAAATAAAAGTATTTAATAAACCTGTTTGTGTGATATTTGGACCTCCAACAGAAGCCACAGATCCATTTAATTGTACATTTACTGAACTAGACGCCACGTCAAAGCCACCTGAACCTGTAGTTCCAGTTGCAGAATAACCATACAAACGAAATGTAGTTGCTGAAGTAAGTCCTGTTAATGTAGATATATTAATTGTATTACCGTTTGTTTGTGATGCGGCCATTCCAGTAACTGTTCCTATGTTTGCACCATAACTATCAGCGGAAGATCTTAATGCTACACTTGCAGGTCCTGTGCTAGAGTGGTCCCAACCAAAAACAAATGATGTAGGAGTAAACGAATATCCTAAAGTGGGTGTAACTGTAAATTCAATATAAGAGTTTGCAGTTATTGCTTCAGCAAGTGTACTGGGATTAGTATTTCCTGTTTTCCACCAATTATTGCCACCGAATCTATGTGAACTTGTCGCGGCTGTTACTCCAGAGCCATGTGTTAAATTTGCTGAGCTAATACCTGTAGCATTGTATACGCTTGGTTCAGAAGTTTCAGTTCCTACATTTCCATATGTGTTCCATTGAAGAATCTGCCCCCAACTCAAGCTCGTTCCCAACACCACCATAACTAGCGCTAACAGATTTCTAAACGTTTTGCCTTGAGTGTTGCTAGTTGCAAAAGGCTTTAATAAATTAAAAAGTAGTTTGTTTTTCATTTTTTTAATGGAATTAATATTAATTTGTATTTATAAATTTTCATTACAAATATATCTTTAGGAATTGTTTTAAATATTAAGTATCAGTTATCAAATTATTAACTACTCAATAAATTGCAGGGGTTGCGGTTAAGAAAATAAGTCGAAAGTCTTAAAGTCGAAAGTCGAAAGGGTTGTTGGTTGTTGGTTTTCGTTACCGATTAACTTATAACTCATAACATATAATTCATAATCAGCTTTTCCTTTGCGCCCTTTGCGGTTAAGAAAAAAAAGGAATACGAATTCAAGATTAACCAATTCACAATTTCCTAACTTTATATTCATGATAATATAAATTTTTAGTAACCTTTTTTTTACTTAGTTGCTCTCTTAATAAAATAGTTTTGCTAAAAACCAAACCTGTTATTATGAAAAACAAATACAATCTATTCAATCTAACAATTGCGTTAGTTTCCTTTTTTGGTGTAATTGAAAATTCAAACTCACAAACAATTAACCTTTCCAATTATGTAAGAGTGGGTCGGTATGATTTGCCAGAACCTACACGAACTACTGCACCAACGAATAATTTATTGTGCCAAGAAGCATCTGCAGTATCTTATAATTGGGACACCGATACGTTGTTTATTACTGCCGATGGTAGTACTTCTATTACTCAAGTCTCAAAAACAGGACAATTTATTGATACTATGACGATGGCTCAAGGTGGCAGTCCACAAGGAACTGAATTTTATGACACCGAAGGTCTTACCTATATTGGTAATGGTCAGTTCGTAATGAGCGAAGAACGCGACCGACAGTTGGTTAAGTTTACTTACGTTGCTGGAACTACGCTTACTAGAGCCAATTCACAAACGGTAAAAATTGGGACTTTCGTTCCTAATACTGGAACAGAAGGATTATCTTACGATCCATTGACTGGTGGTTATATCGTTTTAAAAGAAATAACACCTATCGGGATTTTTCAAACGAATGTAGATTTTGCTGCTGGGACCGCTACAAATGGGTCAGCTACAACAGAGAACTCTACCAATCTTTTTGATCCAGCTTTGTTAGGGTTAATAGATGTAGCGGATGTATTTGCTTTATCCAATTTGCCTTCACTTACCGGTTTACCTTTATATAACAATTTATTGGTATTGGGACAAGAGAATGCCAAAGTACTTAATGTTGACAGAAGCGGGAATATTATTAATAGCTTAACCATAGTTTCTGATGTAGGAAATCCGTTGGATGTTGCTTCTCAACAACACGAAGGACTTACTATGGATCGTGATGGAAAATTATATATTGTAAGTGAAAATGGAGGCGGTACTATTGATTACCCACAACTTTGGGTTTATGCAGCTTCTACTGTTCCAAATCAAGCGCCAACTGCGATTGCTTTATCAAATATAACTACTGCTATTTTAGAAAATTCTAACACTACTGCAGCTGTTAAAGTAGCAGATATTAACGTGACTGATGACGGATTAGGAACAAATAACCTAACATTATCTGGGGCAGACGCAATTTCTTTTCAAATAATAGGTTCAAGTTTGTATATCAAAGCAGGTACTGTTCTAGATTATGAAACTAAAACAAGTTATACTGTTACCATTAATGTTGACGATGCAACAGTTGGAACTACACCTGATGCTTCAGTTAATTATGTATTAAATGTAACGGACGTTTTAGTTGAAACCGCACCTGTAGTTTCTGTAAGTATTACTGAAGCAGCTCCTTGGTCAAGCGGAACTACTAGTGTAGCTGCTGATTGGTTTGAAGTAACTAACAATGGAAATGCAGCCCTAGACATCACGGGTTGGAAAGTAGATGATAGTTCAAATTCTTTTACAGCTGCTTTGGCCTTAACAGGGATTACAAGTATTGCTCCAGGGGAATCTGTAATTTTCTTGGAAACCACCGCTACCAATGCTGCAACAATTATCGCCAATTTTAAATCGACTTGGTTTGGAATTAATCCTCCTGCGAATTTACAAGTAGGATCGTACACTGGAAGCGGAATAGGATTAAGTGGTAGCGGTGATGCCGTTAATTTATTTAACGCTGCCGGAGTTGTACAAGCTAATATATCGTTTTTAACTGCAACTACAAATTATACATTCAACAATGCTGCAAGTCTTACTAATAGTGTGATAACAACATTAAGTCAAGTTGGGGTTAACGGAGCTTTTGCAGCAGTAAATGATTTACCACAAATTGGTTCACCAGGAACAATTGGTAAATTAATTATCTCAGAAGTGGCGCCCTGGTCTAGCGGAAGTAGTCCAGTTGCAGCCGATTGGTTCGAAGTTACCAATACTAAAGCCGTAGCAGTTGACATTACAGGTTGGAAAGTGGATGATAGTTCACAATCTCCAGCAGCAGCTTTGGCCTTAACAGGTATTACTAGCATTGCTCCAGGGGAATCAGTAATTTTCTTGGAAACAAGCGCTACCAATGCAGCAACTATTATAACTAATTTTAAATCGAATTGGTTTGGAAGTAATCCTCCAGCCAATTTACAAGTAGGATCATACACTGGTGGCGGAATAGGTTTGAGTTCAAGTGGCGATCAAGTTAATTTATACAATGGTGTTAGTAGCACACCTGTTACTTCAGTTTTATTTGGTGCGTCACCAGCTGTTGCGCCATTTACTACTTTTGATAATACGGCAGGATTAAATACTATTACTACTGGGATTACTGCATTAAGCGCCGTTGGTGTTAATGGTGCCTTTGTAGCTGCAAATAATAGTGCAAACGAAATAGGTTCGCCAGGAGTTTATTTGATTTCAAATCCAAGTTTAAACACGGTGGATTCTTCATTGAATACAAATGAAATGAAATTAGTAGCGTATCCAAATCCTACGAATTCTAATTTTCAATTGAATTTAATCAATGGAACTGAAGAAAAAGTAGCTATTAAAATATACGACATGATGGGTCGATTATTGGAATCATATAATCTTAATTCAACAGAAGTGAACAACCAAAAACTAGGAGCTGGATTTCCAAGTGGGATTTATAACGTACTTGTTAAACAAGGAATTGCTACAAAATCGTTGAGAATTATCAAGAAATAGTGATAAAAATAGGATTCGAAAAGTAATTTATGTTTAGTTTTATGAGTAGGATATTGATAGATTATCTATCAATATCCTATCTCTTTTTAAATAATACGTATTAAACTTTTTGAAATTGGAAGTAGTGTTAATGAAGAATTTTGACTTATTGTATTTACTTGCTTTCGGTCACAACTCATTTAATCCGAGTTAATAATCTATTTAAATTTGAAACTTTATTTATTGTAGGAATTATATGAAATTAACTACTAAATCCCACTTGGATTTTTCTGGATTTGAAAAAATCATTTGTATTGTTATTCTCTTTATTTATGTAAATAATTTGTTTTTAGACATCATGAAAATAGATGCGGCACAATACGCTTCTATTTCATTAGAAATGCTGCAGAATGATTCTTATCTTCAAGTATATGATTTACAAAATGATTACTTAGACAAACCGCCATTGTTATTTTGGATTTCAAGTTTAAGTCTGAAAGGTATAGGGATTTGCAATTTTGCTTATAAAATTGGAGCTTTTATATTTTTACTTTTTTCATTGTATGCTATTTTTAAATTCACTGAAAACTACTACAATAAAAATACTGCTAAAAAGGCCGTATTGATTTTTGCAACTTGTCAAGCATTTTTTCAAATGTCAAATGATGTTAGAACAGACGGAATACTGACTTCATGTGTAATTATATCGATATGGTTAATTACAGAATATTGGAATAAAAATAAAATAATTTACCTGATTTTAGCGGCAGTATTTACAGCTTTTGCAATGATGGCAAAAGGTCCAATAGGATTTATAGCAGTTTTAATGCCAATAGGAATTCATTTGTTGTATCAAAAACAATGGAAAAGGATATTCAATCTTTCATGGTTGTTTTTTGTTTTCATCGTGATTGTTCTGTTAATACCAATGTCTTACGGGCTTTATACCCAATTTGATTTACATCCCGAAAAGATTATCAATGGAAAACTGCATCAAAGCGGCCTTTATTTTTATTATTGGCTACAGAGTTTTGGAAGGATTACTGGAGAAAATGTTTGGAATAATGGATTGCCTTGGCATTTTTTTATTGGATCCATAAGCTGGGATTTTTTTCCTTGGATAGTGATTCTTTATGCAGGTTTATTTTTTCAATTCAAAAAAATTATAACTAAAAATAGTACAAGAGTTTCTGAAATTATTACTACAAGTGGATTTGTTTTACTTTTTGTATTGCTTTCAATGTCTAAATATAAATTACCCCATTATATTTTTGTGACTCTGCCATTTGCGAGTATAATTAGTGCAACTTACATCGATAAATTAAATCCAAAACAACTATTAAATTGGGAAAGAGTTTTTTTTGCTTTTGGTGTTTTAGTGGCAATTGTAATCACTATTTACCCATTATTTTTCTTTACGGAAGTTAATTATCTGATTTATTTTTTACTACTTCTTCAACTATTTTTATTGATGAAAATTAAGAAACTCCCAATAAACGGAATTTTCCGACTCATTGGATATGTACTTGTATTGAATGTATTTTTGAGTTATGTTTTTTACCCAAAATTATTAACGTATCAAGCGGATGCAATTGCTGGAAAATGGTTTTATGAAAATAAGCGCACTGAAAAAGTTTATTATATCAATGAAAAATCACATTTGTTTAACTTTTACACTAAAGATTCCAAACTCCAATCCATTTCAATTAATGATTTAGATACTATAAAAAGCTCCTATTGGTTATATACCAATCAAGATAATTTATTGGCTATACAAAAAAACAAAACAATTTTAGAAAAAAAAGCATTTGTGGATTATCCAATTACCCGGTTAAAATTAAAATTTTTATTGGAGAGTAAAAGACAAGAGAATTTAAAATACTATTATTTATTAAAAATTAAATAAAAACCAAAATGGTAAAAAGATTATCTATAATAATTCCTGCTTATAACGAGGGAAATACGATTCATCTCATTTTAGATAAAATTAAAGAGGTACATTTATTGAACGATATTGAAAAAGAAATTATTATTGTCAATGATTGTTCAAGTGATACTACCGAGGAATCAATTCGAAATTATATTAAAAATAATGAGAACTTAAATATTCAATATTATAAACACGACTTCAACAAAGGAAAGGGAGCTGCACTACATACAGGAATAAAAAATGCAACAGGCGAATATACAATTATACAAGATGCCGATTTAGAATATGATCCTAATCAATTCAATATTTTATTGCAACCCGTTCTTGATGGCTATTCTGATGTAGTTTATGGATCAAGATTTATGGGTGGTAATCCACATAGAATTTTGTTTTTTTGGCATACAATAGGAAATAAATTTCTTACAATGCTCTCTAATATGTTTACCAATCTTAATTTAACAGATATGGAAACGTGTTATAAAATGTTCAATACAAAAATACTTCAGAGCATAAAATTGAACGAGAACCGATTTGGATTCGAACCAGAAGTGACAGCAAAAATAGCTAGAATCAATAAAATTAGAATTTATGAAGTTGGAATTTCATATTATGGAAGAACCTACGAAGAAGGCAAAAAAATAGGTTGGAAAGATGGTTTCAGAGCTTTATTTTGCATTTTTAAGTATGGACTATTTAAATTATAAATAGCCGATGGCTGAATAGCTTTTAGCTTTTAACTTTGTGAACTTTGCGTAAAATCTTTGTGCCCTTTGCGGTTAAGAAAAAAATGTCAAATATCTTAATGTCTAAAGTAGCAATCACGATGACGATACAAAACCTATAACCTAAAACTTTTTGAAAGAAACCACTCCGCTCACAATTCCGTATTGCGCAGCCAAGTACGTTGCCATAATTAAAAATGAAGCATTTTCAAAAGGAGAATAAAATTTGTTTATTGCCAACAAGCTATCCGATGCCACGAAAGCCATCGCTCCAAAAAGAATGAAAAATCGAGTCGATGGGTTCCAACTAAAATAACCGCGCCATGCAAAAGCCAACATCACAGAAATGGTAACCGCATAAACACTTACTGGGATTTTCAGAGTTCCTAATTTTGGCAACAACAGGGCTAATAAGCTTTGTAAGTAAAGCACTATCATGATAAATCCAGCCCAAAAAACTATGTTTTTCTTGTACGCCTCCGTAGTTCCAAGTATAGAAAACAAGTAGATATAAAACACATGTGCCGTTAAAAACGAGAGTAAGCCTGCTATAAAAAACAACTCGCCTTTAGCAGCAAACAGTAATAGAATATCTCCTATCCACGAAAAAGTTAACCCCAGCAAAAGGAATTTTTTGGTAGAAAATTCCTCTTGATAATAGACATACAAAAACAATAATGGCATTAAGATGGGTTTCAAAAACCTCGTAAGAGTTGCGTAATCTAGAACAATAAGCAGCAAATTTATAGCCGCAATAAGTAGAAACCCCTTAAGAAATAGTGATTTGTTCATAATAATGCAGTTATGTAGTTTTTAATGTTGCGTGTTCTTTTTTAAAAACAACAAAAACGAAATAAAAAGTTGCCAATAACGAAAAGAGTAAATACCCAATAACGCCATAATTTCCATAGGGTGTCAAACCGTTTAGCCCGAACCAATCGCCTAATCGCAAAACGATGGTTAATCCAAAAAACAACCGCAATCCTTCCCAAAATAAGGCAGAAGAGCGGGTATCCATTAATTCTGTGTAACTGTAAATGGTTAGGAACAAAAAGGCACCGTAGATGAAAATATTAGGTATTCCAATCGTCGAAATAGTATTAAACAAGTAACTCACAAAAAGCAGCGTTATTAAGGCTTGTACCACCGACCAATAAATTAGTTTTTTGGAGTGTGACGAATTGAATTTTTGAAATGCATAGACGTCTTTTATTTTTTGAACGGGATATCGTTCTTCAAAGTTTTCTGGTCGCCAGCCTGTGGGTTGAAACCAAATAGTGAATTTGTCTTTCCAAGAATCACTTCGCCAGGCATCGGCAATCAACAAGCGCAAATGTTGAAAGTTAATCCGAATGGGATTCCAGGTTTGTGCTGGTCTGGTAATTCCAAAAACTGCAGGAACCGTTTCTAATTCTTCTTGAAAAGTCCCAAAAATCTTGTCCCAAATGATGAAGATTTGCGAGTGGTTTTTATCCATGTATTCGGGATTAATAGCATGGTGCACGCGGTGGTGTGACGGTGTAACAAGGATTTTTTCTAGAAAACCTAGTTTTTTAATATAGGTGGTGTGGTACCAAAACTGCAGGAACAACTGTATGGGAAGTACAATAACGATAACTTTGGTTGGAACACCAAGAAGTGCCGCAGGGAGTAAAAAAAAAGTAAATAGGTTTACAAAATTTGATATGGATTGTCGCAAGGCACAAGCTAAATTAAACTCTTCACTGCTGTGGTGAATGGCATGTTTGTTCCAAAAAAAATTGATTTGGTGCGCCAATCGGTGTCCCCAATACCCATGAAAATCAATAGCTATAAACGCAATAATATAGGTTATGGTATTGGCTTCTAAATGGAAAATTCCAAATTTCGAGAGCATCCAGTTATAGGAAATAAAAGTGATGCTTAGTCCTAATACATCTTTCACGGAGTTGGTCATTCCCGAACTTATACTGGAAATACTATCCATCAATGGGATTTTTTGTTTGAATTTGAAATACCCATACGCCATTTCAATTAGTATCAAGACTAAAAAAAGTGGCATTGCAATAATTAAGATTTTCCCGTACTGTTCCATTTTTATAGTTGGTTTGGTTATATGCTTTTTCAATCTACAACTTGGCTTTTTTATTCTTTACTTTTTTCCTTTGATGGTAAAAAGTAACAAAAAAATCAAGCATGAACAATCTTATTTTGCTTCTTTGTCCCTCTAAAATCAAACTATCTCCGCACTCAATCCCGCTTCCAATAATTGCAAACACTGCGGCGTTAATTCCTTTACAGAACCTGTTTTTACAGTGCATTTTCCTTTATAGTGAATAATTAAAGAGCATTGTTCGGCTTGTTCTGGAGTATGGCTGCACACTCGTATTAAGGTGTCAATCACGTGGTCAAAAGTATTGACATCATCATTATACATAACGATTTCATTGTCAAACGAAACGTTTTCTTTTAATTCTATTTTTTCGCGAACTTTTTCTTTTGTACTCATAGCTTTTGAATTTATGAACTTACAGCCACTAATTTAGATATTTTAATGATACCCAATTGTTTCTTTCAAACTTTTTAACATATGTTAATCCTTTTTCGGTGCACGAAGCATCAATAAAAGGAATGTCTTCATTGTAAAATCCACTCAAAAGTAGGATTCCGGTTTTATTCAAACAGTCCACATAACTTTGCATATCGTTCAACAAAATATTACGGTTGATATTGGCGATAATCAGATCGTATTTTTTGCCATCTAAAAGTGCTGCGTCTCCTTCGTAAACGGTAATTTGACTACAGTTATTGCGTTCTACATTTTCAATAGAATTTAGGTAGCACCAATTGTCAATATCAATGGCGTCAATAGGTTTTGCCCCTTTCATTTCTGCTAAAATGGCTAAAATAGCTGTCCCACATCCCATATCTAAAGTCTTTTTTCCAGCCACATCCGTTTCCAATAAATGCTGAATCATCATGTGGGTGGTTTCGTGGTGTCCGGTTCCGAAACTCATTTTAGGCTCAATTATAATATCGAATTTCGCATCAGTTTTTGGATGAAAAGGCGCACGAACATGACAAATTCCATCAACCTCAATGGCTTCAAAATTCTTTTCCCATTCTTCGTTCCAGTTTACTTGCTCGATTTCTTCGATGGTATAGGAAACTACAAATTCTGGCGAACTAAGAATGTGTAAATCATCTAAAATATTTTCGTTCCAAAACTGTTTTTGGATATAGGCAACCACTCCAAAGTCGCTTTCAATGAAACTTTCGAAAGGTAATTCTCCTAATTCCGCAACTAATATTTCCGATCCTAATTCTTTTGGTTCCACCTTGAAATGGAATCCTAAATATATGTTTGACATGTTTTTTATTTGTTTTTTTAACACTAAAGAAATAAAGATTTAACCGCAAAGGGCGCAAAGTTTTACGCAAAGTTCGCAAAGTTTTTTCACTATAAAAGGCACATTAGAAAAGCAAAAGCAACAAAGTTTTTTTGCCACGAATTATACGAATTAGCTCGAATTTTTAATCTGTGTAAATCTGTGTAATCTGTTTGATTTTTAGTCTATTATCTATTAATCTATTATGTTTTAATCTATTATCTTTTTGTCTTTTTTAAATCGCTTTTACGATGGCAGCAAAATCTTCTGCTTTTAATGCTGCACCACCAATTAATCCTCCGTCAACATCAGGTTTTGAAAAAATTTCTTTGGCATTATCTGGTTTTACACTTCCACCATAAAGAATAGAAACATCTTCGGCTACATCGCTTCCAAAAGCTTTTCTAACGGTTTCTCTAATGAATTCATGCATTTCTTGTGCTTGTTCTGGACTTGCAGTTTCCCCAGTTCCAATAGCCCAAACAGGCTCATAAGCCAAGACGATATTTTCCCAAGAAGCTGCTTGAATATGAAACAAACCATCTCTCAATTGGTTTTCAACGATGTTAAAGTGATTTCCAGATTGACGATCTTTCAATTCTTCGCCAAAGCAAAAAATAGCGGTCATATTGTGTTTTATTGCAGTGTCCACTTTAAAAGCAATCACGGCATCGGTTTCGTGAAAAATCGCACGACGCTCAGAATGCCCAAGGATTACTGTATTCACACCAATACTTTGAAGCATTTCCGCAGAGATTTCACCTGTATAAGCACCACTTTCCGCTTGGTGCATGTTTTGTGCTGCCACACCAATATTGGTATATTCCAAATGATTTACCGCCGATGATAAATTTACGAATGTTGGCGCTACAATAATTTGAACTTCCTTATCTGTTGGTAATTTATCGATTAAATCGTTCAATAAATCTTCCGTTTCCTCTGCATTTTTATGCATCTTCCAGTTTCCTGCTACAATTTTAGTTCTCATTTTGTGTTTATGTAATTAATTATGAATTATAAGTTATAAGTTATGAGTTATGAGTTGTGGCTCATGATTACGGTTACTACTTTCGACATTATGACTTTCGACATTAGACAATTTTATTCTTAACCGCAAAGGGCGCAAAGTTTTACGCAAAGTTCGCAAAGAGTATTAACACAACAGATGCGCAGATTTTTTTTAATTTGTGTAAATTTGTGTAATTCGTGTTTAATCTTTCAATGTTTTCTGAATCAAATCAAAATCAGTTTCAATAGCTCGGTACAAACTAATTCCACCATTTTTGTTGACAATGATGTATCTCGGAATCCAATCTAAATCGATAGATTTTCCGAAAGATCCTTTCATTCCGTCTTTGATTAAAAAGTGTTCGCCTTTTAATTCGTGTTTTTCGATTCCCTCTTTCCACTTGTCCGCAGTTTTATCACACGATAAAAACACATAAACTACATCAGGGTTATTCGCTTGTAATTCTTTAACTTTCGGCATTGCTTTCACACAGTCGCCACACCACGAAGCCCAACATTCCAATACAATTGTTTTGCCTTTGTGTTTTTCTAAAATGGATTGAAAGGTCACTTCTGAACCGTCTAATGCAACTAAGGTTTCAGCCAACGCTTCTTTTGAGAAAGCTGTTTTTTGTGCATTGGAACAAGAAAAGGAAACTATAGCAACTAATAAAGCAAGTATTTTTTTCATTATTGGGGTTTGTTATTTATTTTAAAACGTTTATTTGTATTATTGTTTAATCGTTTAATCGTTTAACCGATTAAACACATAAACTTTTATTTGTTTTTCAAGGCAGAATAGCTTTTTTGAACCATTGTTTTGAATTCAGCAGCATTGAATTTATTATCGGTGGTGCCGTGATAGAATTTCATCTCGTTTCCATTCCATAAATATTTCATACCTGGCGGATTAATTCCAGTTCCAAGAACTGTATAAAAAGGAATGATTTCAATGATTTTAAAAGGATATTCAGCCCCTGCAAATTTGAAAAATTCTGGAATTAAATCTGCTTCTTCATTCATAAAGATAATTCTAATTTCAGGAAAATTAGTCACTTTGGCTTTCATTTCTGTCAATTCTTTTGCCTCAGCTCTGCAGTGATCGCAACCTGGAACAAAGAAGCAAAGTATTTTTTTACCCTTGTCAATAGATGAAAAATAGGAAGAATAACCCGATTTTTTTTGCAAAGGTTCATCTTTGACTTCAGCAACTACTTTTTTCAAAGTGTCCGCTTTTACCGTTTTCACAATCGAATCTGATTTTACAGGAACAAACGTTTCTATTGGTGTTGTTTCTTCAGGTTCTATTTGTGAAACATCCACAAAATTTGATTTGGCTTGAATTGGTGCCAACATAAATAATAGTAATATAAATGCCAAAGTAGTGGTTGATAGCACCCAAAAATTACTTTTACTTTCGTCTTTTTTAGGCATCACTTTCAATAAAACAACCAAAAGCACCATCGCAACTATATTTTTCAGAATGGCTTCAATTGGCGTCATTGGCAGCAAACTTCCAAAACAACCACAGTTTCCTGAATTGCCACCGTCTTGAAAAGTTACAATGCTGAGGTGCGTTGTAAATACAGCTAACATTAATAAAGTGGTAGGAATTACCAATTTTTGTAAGTAATGCTTTTGCAAAATTAATACGCCCAAGGCAAATTCTATTCCGATTAATATTCGAGAAAAATAGGAAGCAACATCTCCAGAAAATCCTAACGGATACAATTGTTTTACTTCAAAAGTGGAGATGGCAAAGTACGGCGATGGGTATAATTTGGCAACTGCCGATAATAAAAACAAGAATGCAATACTGTATCGAATTGCTATTGGAACATATTTTTCACGAGTAGTCATGGGCGATTATTTAGATATTATTTATGAAATTCCATCAAAATCAAAGCGAAAACGGCATAATTAATCATGTCTTGGTAATTCGCATCAATTCCTTCTGAAACCAGAGTTTTGCCTTTGTTATCTTCAATTTGTTTTACACGAAGTAATTTCTGCAAAATCAAATCTGTTAGTGAATTGACACGCATTTCGCGCCAAGCTTCCCCGTAATCATGGTTTTTATTTTCCATTAATTCCTTGGTTTCCTTTATTTTAGTATCATAAAGTTGCGTCGCTTTTTCTACATCTAAATCTGGTTGTTCTATAACACCCAATTCCAATTGGATTAACGCCATTATGGAATAATTGATAATCCCAATGAATTCTCCAGCTTCTCCTTCATCTACTTTTCGAACGTCGTTTTCTTGCAAACTACGAATTCTTTGTGCTTTGATATAGATCTGATCTGTCAATGATGGTAATCTCAAAATACGCCATGCGCTCCCGTAATCTTTCATTTTATTGATAAACAGCGAACGACAAATTGCGATTACCTTATCATATTCTTGAGAAGTAGTATCCATTTAAGATGTATATTTGTATAAATTTCTCCAAAAATAAGAATTATTTCTTATTGATGTATGAACATTAACGATTATCAAGGTAGTTTTTTTGAAAACAACACTTTTTAGCTATGACGATTAATTGCAAAGGACAACTTATAGATTTATCAACTCCCAAAATCATGGGGATTTTGAACGTTACACCCAATTCATTTTATGATGGCGGCAAATTCACTTTGAGTGAAAACGGACTTTCACAAGTTGGAAAAATGCTTGACGAAGGTGCAACTTTCATTGATATTGGTGCCTATTCAAGTAAGCCCAACGCCGAATTTGTTTCCGAGGAAGAGGAACGCAATAGGATTTTGCCAGTCGTGCAAGGTATTTTGAAAAAGTTTCCTGACGCTCTACTTTCAATTGATACTTTCAGAAGTGGAATTGCAGCCGTTTGTATCGAAAATGGAGTTGCAGTAATCAATGATATTTCGGCAGGAAATTTAGACGAAAAGATGATGGAAGTTATTGCGAAACACAACGTTCCCTATATAATGATGCACTTGCGAGGTACGCCACAAACCATGCAAACGATGACCAATTATGAAAATATTATCAAAGAAATGTTGTTTTATTTCTCTGAAAAAGTCAGCAAAGCAAGAAGTCTTGGAATCAATGATTTGATTGTGGATCCTGGATATGGTTTTGCCAAAACATTGGAACAGAATTATGAGGTTTTACAAAACTTTGAAATCTTCAAAATGTTAGACTTACCACTATTAGCAGGCATTTCAAGAAAGTCAATGGTTTACAAGCCTTTAGGATTAACAGCGAATGAAGCTTTAAACGGAACCACGGTTTTAAATACGATTGCATTGACAAAAGGGGCAAATATTCTTCGGGTTCACGATGTTAAAGAAGCGTTGGAATGTGTTACTTTGTATGAAAGGAGTTATAAGTTATGAGTTATAAGTTGTAGGTTGTTGGTGAGAACAAGTCATCTTATACGTTCAATATTAAGACTTTCGATGCATTTTTTTCTTAACCGCAAAGGGCGCAAAGTTTTACGCAAAGTTCGCAAAGCTAAAAGCCAACCGCTAATTACGAATGATTGGAATTTTCATTTTTCTTTGAACCTTTGAGTCTATGCCTCTTTACACCTTTTCACTATTATCTCTTCTTAAATCTGAAATCAAAAATCTGAAATCAATTTCACTGATGATGATACGGTTCGTTCTTTAAAATTGTAAAGCCACGATACACTTGCTCGATAAAAAACAAGCGCACCATTTGGTGTGAGAACGTCATTTGCGAAAGCGATAGTTTACCATTTGCTTTAGCGTAAACAGTATCCGAAAAACCGTAAGGACCGCCAATTACAAATACTAGAGTCTTGATTCCAGCATTCATTTTCTTCTGTAATTCATTAGAAAAACCTACACTTGAAAATGATTTTCCGTTTTCATCTAATAAAATTAGGTTGTCTGTTGGCGAAATTTTTGACAATATCAATTCCCCTTCTTTTTCCTTTTGTTGGCTTTCGGAAAGGTTTTTTACGTTTTTAATATCTGGAATAATATCCAAATCAAATTTGATATAAAATGACAATCTTTTCGTGTAATCGTTAATTAAAGATTGCAAAGCGTTATTATCGGTTTTACCAATGGCTATAAGTTTTATGTTCATAATATTGGGATTAGCTATCCAGAAAGGTATCGGAATCTTTTTTCTTTAGCAATTTCAAAACTAATGAAACTAAAGCAACTCCATTGAAAGTCATTCCAACAATTAGAAAAAAACTTGCAACAGCATATTCCATAGATTTGAAAAGTACTCCGAGAGCCGTTACTACAGAACCTATTATAAAGAGGACTAAAATTTGAATATTTTTCATTTGAAATTTTAATTAGTAACGCAATTAAGAAGCAAAAGTAGTGCTTTATTTGTAATTTGAAATCTTTCGTAATAGGAAAACACATCAACTAAGTTAAGGTAATCTCCGTCAAAACCAGTATGGAAAATCTTTTTCATATAGGAAGTTCAGCAAGACTCGCAGCGAAGCGAATAGAGTGAGCCGAAAGTGGGAATTGCAATTGCAAATACAAAAGGACAATTCGCTCCAAAATGTCATATTGTCAGAAATTATAATGTCAAATTGGAGTATTACTGACAATTATTGGGGATTGGTAGTGTGGCATAAAGATTGACTTAAGGAAATTAAGTTTAGAAATTAAAATAAAAATAAATTTAAAATAGAATTAAAATGGGTAAAATAATTGGAATTGATTTAGGAACAACCAACTCTTGTGTTTCTGTAATGGAAGGTAATGAAGCAGTTGTTATTCCTAATGCAGAAGGAAAAAGAACAACACCATCTGTAATTGCTTTTGTAGAAGGCGGTGAAATCAAAGTTGGAGATCCTGCAAAATGACAAGCGGTAACCAATCCAACGAAAACGGTTGCTTCTATCAAACGTTTTATGGGACATTCTTTCGCTGAAATTACAGCTGAAGCTAAAAGAGTCCCCTATTCTGTAGTTAAAGGAGACAACAATACACCTCGTGTAGATATTGATGGTCGTTTGTATACGGCACAAGAATTGTCAGCAATGACACTTCAAAAAATGAAAAAAACGGCT
>CAMCDQ010000042.1 GCA_945873505.1 Chitinophaga pinensis | reverse complement strand
TTTTTTTTTATATTTTAGACAATAATTTATAATTAACTATGAAATATTCAAATTTCGGAATAGTAGCAAGCTTTTTTTGTTTGTGGCTTGATTCTTTACTTTCTAATAATGCACAAATAATTGTTGGTTTTATTTTGATTTTGACCTTTGGAATACTTCATGGTGCAAACGATTTACTTCTAATTAAAAAAATTGATATTAATAAGGAGCCGATGTCATTACAAAAAACACTTCTTTATTATATAGTTGTTGTTGCTATAGGTTCGCTTTTATTTTGGGTAATTCCATGGTTTGCCTTATTACTCTTTATTATAGTTAGTGGTTATCATTTTGGGGAACAACAATGGGAGAATTTAGAAAAAAGTAATCCTTTCAAACTTTTTGAATTCACTTATGGATTATTTATTCTAATGTTACTTTTTATTTTTCACATTGAAGAAGTACAAGAAGTGATACAAAACATTACTTCAGTGATTGTTCCAGAAAGTTATTTTACCATTGGATTGGTAATAAATATATTAGTTTTAATGGCTCTTGGAATTTATTTCTCCAATAAATTGATAGAATTCAAAAACAGAGTTTTATTAGAAACTTTCTATTTACTAGTTTTCGCAGTTATATTTAGAGTTTCCAGTTTGATATGGGGATTTGCCATTTACTTCATTATTTGGCACAGTATCCCTTCTATTATTAATCAAATTAAATATTTGAACGGAGAATTTAATAAGAAGAATTTTTGGAAATATATTAAATCGGCATTTGTTTATTGGATGATTTCGTTAATAGGAATTGGTACTTTGTATTTGTTATTTAAAGATATTAAGATATTTAATGCTTTGTTTTTCTCTTTCCTAGCGGCAATTACCTTTCCACACGTTTTGGTAATTTTTATTCTATTTAAAAAGAAGTAAAAAAAAACCCGTCTTGTTTTCACAAGACGGGTTTTATATATGAAAAAAATCTACTTAATCTTTTTGAGATTTTTGAGCCAAGTTGTAAATTACAAGTCCAAATCCAATTTTGTTAATTGCATCTGCAATGTTGTAAACAACATCAACACTTCCTTTTCCAACGATTGCAGTGTACCATCCTTCAGTTCCTAACATGTATCCTAATGGATAAATTGCCCAACCAACTAATACAAACCAACATAAAATTTTGTGAGCAGATAATACGTTTCCTCCTGCAGCAGCAGCTAATTTAGAAGCACTTCCAAACCAGATTTCATAAGCAATTAAGAAATAAGCAGCTCCTGAGATTCCTCCCCAAAGTGCAGCTTGGTCTGTAAATACTGTTTCCCCTAAGTAACCTGTCACTAACATCACTACTGATAAGAAAATCATTTTCCAAAGTAAATCAGTTTTTGCACCAGCAACTTTAAGTATCAAGAAAAACTCAACACACATTAATGGCACGGTTAATACCCAATCCACATATCTGAAAAATGTTGGCGATTCTTGGAATTCAGACCAATACTCTTTCATGTAGAAATAATGTACTGCTGCAATAAAGGTAATTAAACCTGATACTAATACAGAAGTACGCCACTTTTTATCAAATTGACTTAATGATAAAAAGAAAAAAGCAGATGCAGCCATCATAGCCATACATCCAACAAAAAAGGTAAATCCTACATAATCAGTAGGTGATAATTTTCCAATCAAACTTGGAATAAAGGTTAAATTTGTCATAATTAAATTGGTTAATTTTGGTTTTCTTACTCATAAGGCTTTTCGGTTCCGCCCCGTTGATTAAAGTGGTTTCTGGACTCCACTAACTTTACAAAATTACATAAATAATTGTTAAAATCATATCAAACTTAATTAATTTAAATCAGATTAATAATTTGAAATGAAAAAAGTTATTAAATATATATATACAAAATTGTTAATAACTATAATTTTTAAACAAAAAAACAAACCTAAAAAAGTTACTTTTTTGGATAACCTAGTGAATAATGTTCTAATAAAATAGGGGTTTATTACCTTTTGTCCAAATACCCCAAAACATTTTTTTGAATTCTATTATTGATGTCCGAAATATCTGCTTTTACGAACTTTTCGCCCATAATATTTTCATACAATTCAATATAACGCTCTGAAACTGTGGTAATATACTCATCAGTCATATCAGGAATTTGTTGTCCTTCCTTTCCTTGAAAGCCATTTTCAATCAACCAACGACGTACAAACTCTTTTGAAAGTTGTTTTTGCTCTTCGCCATTGTTTTGTTGTTCTTGATACCCTTCAGCATAAAAATAACGCGAAGAATCTGGCGTATGAAACTCGTCTATCAAAACGATTTTTCCGTCTTTGGTTTTTCCAAATTCATATTTAGTATCCACCAAAATCAAACCGCGACTGGCAGCAATTTCAGTACCTCGTTGAAACAAAGCTCTGGTATATTTTTCTAAAACCAAGTAATCCACTTCCGAAACAATTCCTTTGGCAAGAATATCTTCTCGAGAAATATCTTCGTCGTGCTCGCCATTATCCGCTTTTGTAGAAGGCGTAATAATAGGTGTTGGAAATTTATCATTTTCTTTCAAACCTTCTGGCAACGTAACACCACACAAAATTCGTTTTCCCAAAGCATATTCTCTAGCAGCGTGTCCCGAAACATAACCCCGAATTACCATTTCCACCTTAAAAGGTTCACATAAATGCCCAACGGCAACATTTGGATCTGGCGAAGCAACCAACCAATTCGGAACAATATCTTGCGTCAATTCCATGAATTTAGTCGCAATCTGATTCAATATTTGACCTTTATAGGGAATTCCTTTGGGCATTACAACATCAAAAGCCGACAATCTATCGGTGGCAACCATCACTAAAAGGTCGTCATTAATGTTATACACCTCCCGAACTTTTCCGTGATAAACTGATTTTTGATTCGGAAAATTAAAATTGGTTGTAGTTATTGTATTCATTTAATAGCGTTGTTTGTTGTCTTGCAAAAGTAGCGCGTTTAAAGTAGAAACCAAAATTGGAAGTTATATAAATAAAAAATTCTTTTCATTTGAAGCGAATGGCACGACCGCTCGGATATATACCACAACGAATAGGACGGATTTACTTCATCCGTTCGCTTCGCTCGGGTGCAATCCGTAACCACAAAAACAATAAAGAAAGAAGTGTTTTTAATCTAAAAGTTTAAGAATCTGAAATAAATGTTTTAAAAATTGAATTTTAAAAACTATATTTGAAATTAAATAATGCAAAACAAATACTTAAAAATCTACTTCGTTTGTTGCGATAGGTAAAATTTTGTATCGTTTACAGATAAAATAGTGTCATTTTTTAAATTATAACTGACCTTTACTGATAAAATATTTTAACCAAAGAAATTAATATGGTATTATCAAACTTCTTAGAAAAACTTTATCAAAAACTTCTTTCAGAAAAAACAAAAGAAAGAAGCGAACAGATTATTTTGTGGATTGCCTTGTCGAGTTTTATTATTCACTTATTATTTATTGAATTGATAAATCTCAATATTATTGTCATTTCTGAGGCTTCAGACCTATTAAAAAATCCCATTGCGGCAATTTATACCCCTTTTTCTTTTATATTAGTTTATGAGGTGTATCTTTTAATTTACTATCTTCCAAAATCAACTTCTACCTATATATCTAAACAATACGAAATTATTGCGCTAATCATAATAAGACGACTGTTCAAAGACCTATCAAGTTTATCACTTACGCCTGATTGGTTTAATAGCAAAAATGATTTGCAGTTTACCTTTGATTTAGTTGCATCGTTGCTATTGTTCTATTTAATTTATTTATTTCATATTCAAAAAAGTAAAGTTTATCGACCTGTTGAAAATAGTAAAAACTATTATTCAAGTATTTCAAAATTTATTAATGCCAAAAAATGGATCGCCACAGCCTTAGTTCCCATACTATTGATTACTGCAATATATTCATTCTTAAATTGGAGCATTGGTATTTTTCAAACTGAAGAAACAAGTTCAATTTCTTTCAAGAATATTAACAATGTATTCTTTGAACAGTTTTTCAATATTTTGATTATTGCAGATGTAATCTTATTATTATTTTCATTTTTTCACACGGATGAATTTCATAAAGTGATTCGAAACTCGGGGTTTATTATTTCAACTATATTAATTCGAATTTCTTTTTCTGTTAGTGGCATTATAAATACTGTATTGATTGTTTCTGCAATTTTGTTTGGTCTTGCAATTCTTTTTATCCACAACAAATTTGAAAAACAGTTAGCGAAAGAAATTGAAAAAAAGAGTGAGATTTTAGAATAATAAATAGAGAAATGCTTATTCGTTCGGATAATAGTGATATAGAATTTTTAATTACCAACCACACCGCAAGCTCTTGCCCACAAAGACAAGAAAACAATAGCACTATATAATACTATAAAATTAAAATATCAAATAAATTCAGATTGGCAAAGCTTAGGTTTTTTTAGCCACAATCGACTCTCAATCGGTATTCTCGATTTGCTTGTAGGCATCAATTACTTTTTTGACCAATCTGTGGCGAACAATGTCTTTGTCGTCGAGGTAAATTATCCCAATTCCATCGACATCTTTCAAAACCAATAAGGCTTCTTTGAGTCCGGAAATGGTGCGTCTTGGCAAATCGACTTGACCGGGATCGCCCGTAATCATGAACTTGGCGTTTTTTCCCATACGGGTCAAAAACATTTTCATTTGGGAATGGGTTGTATTTTGCGCTTCGTCAAGAATTACAAAGGCTTCGTCCAAGGTTCGTCCCCGCATGAATGCCAATGGGGCAATTTGAATTATTCCTTTCAAGATGTAATCTTCCAGTTTTTCGTTGGGTAACATGTCGCGCAAAGCATCATATAAAGGTTGCATATAGGGATCTAATTTCTCTTTCATATCGCCAGGAAGAAATCCTAAATTTTCACCCGCTTCGACTGCAGGACGTGTCAAAATGATTTTTTTGACTTGCTTTTCTTTCAATGCTTTTACTGCCATTGCTACGCCGGTATATGTTTTTCCAGTTCCCGCAGGCCCAACCGCAAACACCATATCGTTTTTATTGATGGTATCCACCAGTAATTGCTGATTGGCAGTCATTGCTTTGATAATTCTTCCTCCAACGCCGTGCACCAAAATATTATCTTTGGAATCCATTCGGCGATCGTCTTGAACATCGTTTTGGATCACTCTTTCGATAACATTGGTGTCAATAGTATTGTAACGGGTGAAATGGACCATCAATCGGTTGAATCGTTTTTCAAATTCATCAAGGGATTCTTTTTCGCCAAAAACTTTGATTGTTGTTCCTCGAGCAACAATTTTCAACTTTGGGTAATACTTTTTAATTGTTTCAAGATGAGTGTCTTGAGCGCCCCAAAAGTCTTTTGGAGCGATGTCGATGAGCTCGATTGTTCTTTCGTTCAAATTTATAAGGGTTTTTAATATTAATTTAATGTCAATCTTAATCCAATTCCATTTGAGTTAGAAATAAGATATAACTTATTATCATTAGGCACAAATCCAACTTTATCAAGAGAATTGAATTCCGAAACTACATTTCTAATTTTCTTGGAAAATCCAATTTTAACTGGAATGGCAACTGCTATTGCTGCAAAACCTATATATGTTAAAACTGAAGGATACGTTTTTTCGCTTCCGTTTTGCAAACCTACATTAGCCGTCAATCCTAAAATTAAATCTGTAACAATTAACAAAGGACCGCCTATTAATAGGACATTTCCAATTGTTTTTTTATCTCTTCCTGCATTGTAATTTTCCAATAATTGTTGGTTGTCTTTTAATAATACTCTTACTTCATTTGGCGAAATATTTTTCTTTTCAGAATTTTGGATGTTTCCTTTGGATGTGTAAATAATTTTTTGTGAAAAAGAGTGTAAATTGACGAATAAAAGAAAAATAAATAGAAATAATTTGTTCATTGGTTTTGTTTTTAATTACTGATTAAATAAAGATTAAAATACTTTAACTTTGCATTTCAAATTTAATGAATTTTAGGATTAAATCCTTCAATTAGTTATAAACAATTTTATGTCAATAATTACCCTTACTACCGATTACGGGCTCAAAGACCACTTTGTTGGTGCTTTGAAAGGTAAAATATTGACCGAAAATTCTGAAGCTACTATTGTAGATATATCTCATAATATCGACCCATTTAACACTGTTGAAGCAAGTTACATAATTGGAGCAGCTTATATGAGCTTTCCAAAAGGCACGGTACACCTCATTGGGGTTGATGCCGAATTGAATAAAGAAAACCAACATATTGCCATGCAATGGAACGATCATTTTTTCATATGTGCCGATAATGGAATTCTAAGTATGCTTTCGCAAAAAGTGGTGCCTCAGAAAATTGTTGCCATCAATATTCACGATAGATTATCGGAAGATGCAACCGATTTAGATGTGTTTATAACCGTTGCAAGTCACCTTTCAAAAGGCGGTTCGTTGAGTGTTATTGGCAAAGAAATCACCGCTATAAAACAAGTTACAGAGTTGCAACCCGTTGTTGCTGCTGATAAAAATTCGATAAAAGGGTATGTAATTTACATAGATAATTTTGGAAATGTGGTTACGAATATCTCGAAGAAACTTTTTATGGAAGTTGCCAAAGGAAGACCGTATGAAATTCCGTTATTGCAAAAGCGAAACCAAAAAAAATCGAGTCCAATAAAGAACATATGGGCTAAATATTCTGATATTGCGAATGCAGGGAAATATCCAATTAAGAATTACGAAGGCGATAAATTAGCAATTTTTAATGAAGCTGGATTTCTCGAAATCGCTATTTTTAGAAGTAATCCTTTAAGTGTTGGAAGTGCTTCAAGCCTTATGGGATTGTATTACAGAGATAGTATTACGATAGAATTTATTTAGGTTTATTGTTGCGAATCAACTTTAAACTTTTAAACTTTAAACAAAAAATAATGTTCGTACGCATAGTAAAATTGAGTTTTCACGAGGAACATATTCCTACCTTTTTAGAGAATTTCGAAATAATGAAGGTGAAAATACGAAATGCCGAAGGAAATCGTTTACTTGAATTGTATCAGGATAAAACCAATAAAAGTATTTTCTTTACTTATAGTTATTGGGAAACCGAACAGGATTTAGAAAATTATAGAAATTCCGAACTTTTTTATGACGTTTGGACTTTCACAAAAAAATTATTCAACGACAAACCCGAAGCGTGGAGCGTGGAAAAATTAGTTTCTTTAGTTTAAAGTTTAAAGTTGGACGACCTGAAACTTTAAACATTAAACTTTAAACATTTAAACAAAAAAAATGAAAGCATTACTATTTAGAGAAATTAAATCCTTTTTTGGTTCGCCAATTGGCTATTTAGTTATTGCTATTTTCCTTATTCTGAATGGATTATTCCTTTGGATTTTTGATGGCGAATACAATATATTAAATTCTGGTTTTGCCGATTTAAGTCCTTTTTTTACCATTTCACCTTGGATATTAATTTTTCTAATTCCTGCCGTTACAATGCGCAGTTTTTCGGATGAAATGAAACAAGGAACCTTAGAATTATTACTCACAAAACCATTGAGTATTTGGCAAATTGTGAATGGCAAGTTTTTTGGTGCCGTACTTTTGATTGTATTTGCAATTATTCCTACATTCATATATATTTATATAATTTCAAGTCTTGGAATGCCCGAAGGCAACTTAGATATGGGAAGTACCATTGGTTCTTATTTTGGATTATTGTTCTTAATTTCAGGATATTCAGCAATTGGAATTTTTACTTCTACCCTATCCGACAATCAGATTGTAGCTTTTTTACTTGCGGTCTTTTTATGTTTTATCTTCTATTTTGGATTTGATGGCATTGCGACGTATCTTCCAAGTATCGAAAATTTTATTTCAAACTTGGGAATGAACAGCCATTTCAAGAGTATGAGCCGCGGTGTAATTGACACTCGTGACCTTTTGTACTTTGTGAGCATCACGATTTTATTTCTTTCGCTTACTGTTTTTAAATTAAAATCTTTGAAATTGTAATGAATCAAATTAAAAAAAATAACCTAAAAACGGTTTTATTTACCGTTATAACTCTACTCGTTTTAAACGGGATTGGAAGTCAATTTTTTTATCGGTTTGACGTAACAAAAGACCACAGATACACGCTTTCGCCTATTTCTTTGAAAATAATTCAAGACATTAAAGAGCCTTTAATTATTGACGTATTCTTAAAAGGGGAATTTCCTGGTGAATTCAAGAAATTACAAACAGAAACGCAACAATTATTAGAAGAATTCAAAGCCTATAATTCTAATATTGTGTTTCAATTCGTCAATCCATTGGAAAACGAAGAAGAAAAAGATACGATAATGCAATCGTTTATGAATAGAGGCTTAACGCCAATAAATGTAACGCTGGACGACAAAGGAAAACAGACGCAAGAAGTGGTTTTTCCATGGGCAATTGCAACTTATCACGGGCGAAGTGTGAAAGTGCCGTTGTTAAAAAATAGGATGGGTGCTTCCACGGCTGAAAAAGTGGTGAGTTCGGTGCAACATTTGGAATATGCTTTTGCAAATGCGTTCAATACCATTACTAAAGCAAAAGAAAAAAAGGTTGCCATCATTAAAGGAAACGGAGAATTGCACGATTTATTAATGGCCGATTTCATCAAGCAAGTCCGCGAAAATTACTACATCGGAACCTTCACTTTAGATTCTGTAGCCAAAAAACCGAATGAAAGTTTGTCGTATTTGAAAAATTATGATTTGGCTATTATTGCAAAACCAACCGAAAAATTCTCAGATGAAGAGAAATTAGTTTTGGATCAATTTGTGATGAACGGCGGAAAAACATTGTGGCTTGTGGATCAAGTGAATATGGAAATGGACAGTTTGTATAATGATTTAGGAACGACTTTGGCTTTTCCAAACGACTTGAATTTGAATGATATGTTGTTTAAATATGGCGTGAGAATCAACCCTGATTTGGTTAAAGATTTAATGGCAACTCCAATTGCTCTTGCTACTGGCGACAAAGGAAGTGCCGCACAATACTCACAATTTCCTTGGTTTTACTCGCCAATGATTTATCCATCAGCAAAACATACAATTGTTAGCAATCTTGATGCGGTGAAATTTGAATTTGCAAGCGGAATTGATACTTTAAAAAATGGAATTAAGAAAACGGTATTGTTGCAATCTTCGCCTTATTCTAAATTAATTGGTACGCCAGTTGAAGTCAAATTAGAAATGGTTCAAGAAAGACCCGAACAATCAGAATTCAAAAATACTGGAAATATTCCCGTAGCTGTTTTATTAGAAGGACAATTTCATTCTGTTTTTGAAAACCGAGTGATGCCTTTTCAGGAAAAAACATTTGAATCTAAAGGGAAAAAAAATAAAATGATTGTTATTTCTGATGGCGATATTATCCGAAATCAATTGGATAAAAATTACCAACCTTTAGAACTTGGTTATGACAAATGGACCAATAAACTATACGGAAATAAAGAGTTTTTGATGAATTGTGTCAATTATTTATTGGACGACAACGGACTTATTAACATTCGTAGTAAAGTAGTTGATTTGCCTATTTTAGACAAAGAAAAAGTATATGATAATTACACAAGTGCTCAAATTATAAGCGTAGGATTACCAATAATTATCTTAGGAATATTCGGATTCCTATTCACTTTTTTACGAAAAAGAAAATACAGCAAATAATTGTTAATAAAATTGTTTTCACTATTTGATAAGATTAAGATATATTTGTAAAATGAAATAAACACAGTTCTGAAAAATTCAGTTTTGTGATGGATTATAAAAACAGCCAAAGATGAAGTTTATAGTATCGAGTTCGTACTTATTGAAACAATTACAAGTGTTGGGAAGTGTTATCAACAGTAGTAACACCCTTCCTATTTTAGATAATTTTCTATTTGAATTGGACAACAAAACGTTAACCGTTTCTGCTTCAGATTTGGAAACTACGATGTCTGCAACTTTAGAAATTGATTCTGAAAGTAAAGGAAGTGTAGCCGTTCCTGCGAAATTATTGTTGGAAATCTTAAAAACTTTTCCTGAACAACCGCTAACTTTCACTGTTGAAGAAAATAGTACCATAGAAATTAGTTCTAATTCTGGAAAGTATGCTTTGGCGTATGCACCAGGAAATGAGTTTCCAAAATCAGTAAATTTAGATGATCCCTCTACGACTTTGGTTCCTGCGGATGTTTTGGCAACTGCAATAAACAAAACGATATTTGCAGCTGGAAATGATGATTTACGTCCAGTAATGTCTGGGGTTTTCTTCCAATTTTCACCTGAAGGATTGACATTTGTGGCAACAGACGCTCACAAATTAGTGAAATATGCAAGAACAGATGTAAAATCTTCTGAAGTAGCTGATTTTATTATGCCTAAGAAACCTTTGAATATCTTGAAAAGTATTCTTGGAACTTCAGATGCAGAAATAAAAATTGAATACAACGATAGCAATGCAACCTTCTCTTTTGACAATTACATCTTAATGTGTCGTTTGATTGATGGAAAATATCCAAACTACGAAGCGGTAATTCCAAAAGAAAATCCAAATAAATTAATGATTGACAGAACGCAATTTTTAAACTCTGTTCGTCGTGTTGCCATTTTCTCAAATAAAACTACACACCAAATTCGTTTGAAAATTGCGGGTGCAGAATTGAATATTTCGGCAGAAGATATTGAATATTCAAACAAAGCAGAAGAAAGATTGACATGTGATTACCAAGGTGATGATATGCAAATTGGTTTCAATTCAAGGTTTTTAACAGAAATGTTGACCAACCTACAATCAGATATGATTATGTTGGAAATGTCATTGCCAAATCGTGCTGGAATTCTAACTCCTGTTGATGGACTTGAAGAAGGCGAAACCGTTACAATGCTTGTAATGCCTGTAATGTTAAACAATTAAACCAACCAAACCACTATTTTTATAGCATACAAAAAATCGCAATTTCTTTATTGAAATTGCGATTTTTTCTTAGTTGCTAATAGTTTGAAATTTCACATTGAAAAAATAAGTAGCATGTGAAAAGAGATAAAAAATTTTGCTTTCTTTTCGTTTAAATATTTCTAATTCAAGAAGTCACCACGTTTCTTAATACTAAGCTCGGACTAAAGGTTGCCGGAAAAAAAACAAAATCGTTAAATTAACTATTCTCCCTCCTCTACCACTTCATGTGATTTAGAGTAATTACGCCATTTTTCAATACAATCCCGCATGTCTTGTGGCAATTCGGTATCAAAACGCATCATTTCACCCGAAGTTGGATGAATAAAACCTAAAGTCTTGGCATGCAAAGCTTGACGCGGTAAAACCTTGAAACAATTGTCTATAAATTGTTTGTATTTTGTAAAAGTAGTTCCCTTCAGAATTAAATTTCCACCATATCGCTCATCATTAAAAATAGGATGTCCAATGTGTTTCATGTGAACACGGATTTGGTGGGTACGCCCTGTTTCTAATATACAAGAAACCAAGGTTACATAGCCAAAACGCTCTAAAACTTTATAATGTGTAACCGCATGTTTTCCAATTGTTGGATCTTCAAAAACCGACATTTGCATTCTGTCTTTTACGTGTCGTGCAATATTTCCCTCAATAGTTCCTTCGTCCTCTTTAACAGTTCCCCAAACCATAGCAACATATTCTCTTTCAGAAGTTTTAGCTTCAAATTGTTTGGCAAGGTGCGTCATGGCAGCTTCAGTTTTTGCAATTACCAAAAGTCCTGTGGTATCTTTATCAATTCGATGCACTAATCCCGGTCGTTCGCTGCTGTTCATTGGCAAATTATCAAAATGATACGCCAATGCATTCACCAAAGTACCTGTGTAATTTCCGTGTCCCGGATGCACCACAAAACCTGCTGGTTTGTTAATGAGCAACAACGTGTCGTCTTCATACACAATATCAAGCGGAATATTTTCTGGATCTACACGGTTTTCAAACGGTGGGTGCGTTAGCATTATCCGAACAACATCCAAAGGTTTTACCCTGTAATTTGATTTTACGGGTATATCATTCACATAAATATCTCCTGCAGTAGCGGCATTCTGAATTTTATTTCGAGTCGCATTTGGAATCAAATTCATCAAAAATTTGTCAATTCTTAAAAGCAATTGCCCCTTTGGAACATCAAACCTAAAATGCTCAAATAATTCCTCTTCAATCTCGTCAATCTCTGTATTTTGATTATTGTTCATTCGGTAATTCTGTACTTAAACTGTCAATTTGTTCTTCATATCCTACATTTCCATCTCCAAGAACCAAATCAATTTTGGATGATTTAAAGATTTTATCGCCCGGATTTAATTTTTTTCCGTTGCAATGCATTTCCATAACCATATCTTTTCCTATATAAGTTTTGTAAGTAATTGCTCCTTCTTCAAGTCCCAACGATTTTAATGTTGGAACCGCTTGACGGTATGTTTTTTCTATTAAATTTGGAATTCTCACCATCGTAAAACCTGAAGAATTTATCTTAATGTAAACCTTTCTATTTTTCTTAACTCTTGCTCCAGGCATAGGATCTTGCTCTACAACAGTGTGTTTTTGATACGCAGGATTATAATCTACACTGTCCAAAAGCACATAATCCAAATCCAATTCGTCCAATTTTTCTTCCACTTGCTCTTCGTTCAATTTACTGAGGTTGGGAACCGTAATTTCATTCCCGTGGTCTGTTGTAAAAGTTAGCCAATGCATAAACAAATAAGCCAAAACAAACAAAATTGTTAACGCTACAAATACCTGAACCAAAAAAACTTTACTCTTTAAATATTCCTTCAAAGTCATATACTTCTATTTATTGCAAAGATATAAAAAATTGTAAAGGTAATTCGTTTGAAAAAAAATGATATTTTTGTTAATTATTATTAGAAGCTATTCCTGCCATCATTCCAATCCACGCAAAAAAGCGTGGGATTTTCCCTTCTGTCAGGGCTAGGGATTTTACTATAAAATTAAATTTAGTCATAAAATGAAGAATATTGCAATCATAATGGGAGGCTTCTCCAGCGAATATAAAATATCATTGGTGAGTGGAAACGTAGTCTATCAGTTTTTAGACAAAACCAAATTCGTTGGTTTTCAAATTCATATTCTCAAAGAAAAATGGGTTTATGTTGATACCAATGATGCCGAATTTCCAATCGATAAAAACGATTTTTCAACCACGGTAAACGGAACAAAAATCACTTTCGATGCCGTTTTCAATGCCATTCACGGAACACCCGGGGAAGACGGATTGATGCAAGCCTATTTTGAATTGCTACAAATTCCACAAACATCTTGCGATTATTACCAAGCCGCACTAACATTCAACAAGCGCGATTTATTGTCGGTTTTAAAACCCTACGGAATTAAAACCGCCATTTCCTACTATCTTAATAAAGGCGACCATTTTGACGCTAACGAAATCATACAAAAAGTAGGTTTGCCTTGTTTTGTAAAACCAAATAAATCGGGATCAAGCTTTGGAATATCAAAAGTTAAAACAGCTGCCGAATTGCCAATTGCCATTGAAGTAGCCTACAAAGAAGACAACGAAATCATCATCGAAAGTTTCCTTGACGGAACAGAAGTTTCCGTGGGCGTTATCAATTACAAAGGCACAATTACTGTTTTGCCTATTACAGAAATTGTTTCAGAAAACGACTTCTTTGATTATGAAGCCAAATATTTAGGAAAATCACAAGAAATTACGCCTGCCCGAATTTCCGATGAAATGACTGCAAAAGTGAGTGTAATTGCAAAACGTGCTTACGAAGTTTTAAAAATGAAAGGTTTCTCAAGAAGTGAATTTATCATCGTGAACGGCGAACCACATATGCTTGAAATGAATACTATTCCAGGTTTAACCACCGAAAGTTTAATTCCGCAGCAAGCAAAAGCAGCAGGAATTTCATTAGAAGATTTATTTACCAACGCAATTGAATTGGCATTATAATTAAAAGTCGCAAAGTAATCTTTGTTACTCTGAACCTATTTTAAAAACCTTTGAACCTTTTAAAAACGTATGAAAAAAGCCATATTTCCAGGATCATTTGACCCATTAACTTTAGGTCACGAAGACATAATCAAAAGAGCAATCCCATTATTTGATGAAATTGTAATTGCAATCGGAATCAATTCCGAGAAAAAATACATGTTCTCATTAGATGAACGCAAGCAATTTATAGAAGAAACTTTCAAAAACGAACCCAAAGTATCCGTAATAACGTATGAAGGTTTAACCATCGATTTGTGTCAAAAGCTAAAAGCCGATTTTATTCTCCGTGGACTTAGAAATCCAGCCGACTTTGAATTTGAAAAAGCAATTGCACATACCAACAGAAAACTTTCCAAAATTGAAACTGTCTTTTTATTAACTGCCGCAGGAACTTCTTATATCAGTTCAAGTATTGTGCGTGATGTAATTCGCAATGGTGGTGAATATAAACTATTGGTTCCCGCAGCCGTTCGAGTGAAAATGTAAAATTATAAACGGATTAAATAGTTGTTGAAGCTTCTATTATATGTACTTTCGCATCATTAAATAAAGTAGTAGATTATGGAAAGAGCATTGAACAAACGCAGCGATTCTAAATGTGAATTATGTGCTGCCACAGAAAACCTAAAAGTATTTGTTGTTTTACCCACTAAAAAAGGTGGTGCTGACGAAAATATATTGGCTTGCAAAACCTGCACCGACCAAATAGAAAACCCAGGAAACGAAGATTTAAACCATTGGCGTTGCTTGAACGACAGTATGTGGAACGAAAATGTAGCTGTTCAAGTTGTGGCATGGCGAATGTTAAGTCGTTTGCGTGCAGCGGGTTGGCCAAAAGAATTGTTAGACATGATGTATTTTGATGACGATACGTTGGCCTGGGCTCAAGCCACTGGTGAAGGCGAAGAAGACGAAAACAAGATTGTTCACCGTGATGTAAATGGCGTTATTTTGGCTACTGGCGATTCCGTAGTTTTGATAAAAGATTTAAAAGTAAAAGGTTCTAGTATGGTTGCCAAACAAGGAACATCGGTTAGAAACATTCGATTGGACCACGAAAATGCCGAATACATAGAAGGCCGAGTTGACGGACAAACTATTGTGATTATTACGCAATATGTGAAGAAGATTTAGGGAAGCTTTGAGCTAAAAAATCTACTCCTCCACTTTCTTAACTACTTTTCTGGCTACCTCAATTTTGAATTTCTTACCTTTCATTTTTTCATCTCGAATATTATGCAATAAATCTTTGACTTTATTGAATTTAACAGCAGCAAACGAAATGAAATCTTTCACTTCGATTAATCCCAAATCGCCTTTTTCAAGTTTTCCTTTTTGGGAAAAGAAACCTACAATGTCAATTTTATTCAATTTGTTTTTCTTTCCGCCACTTATGTAAATGGTTTGAAATTCGGGTGGTTTTGGTAAAGCTGTAGCATTTTCAATTTTCAATGCTTCCATTCCATAGTCAATGTAATCCATTTTTTTCTCGCTTTCGTGAGCGATAATATAAGCCGTTCCGGAAGCCAACATACGAGCGGTTCTTCCATTTCTGTGTGTGAATTCGTCTTCCTTTGAAGGCAAATGATAATGAATTACGTGTTTCATTTCTGGAATATCCAATCCACGAGCGGCTAAATCGGTAGTTGCCAAATAACTCACACTTCCGTTTCTGAACTGAATTAAGGCACGTTCGCGTTCGTCCTGATCCATTCCGCCGTGATAATAAGTAGCATAAATTCCTTTTTCGTTCAACGTATCACTGATGCGTTCGGCAGCATCGCGGTGGTTGCAAAAAATCAAAGCCGATTGCGATTTTAAAGTACAAATCAAGTTGAACAAACTTCCTATTTTGTCTTTTTCTTTAGAAACCACTAATTTCATAGACAAATTCGAACGTTCTTCTTCGGCAGGAATATAATCCAAAATCGTTGGATTGATTACTCGCGTGTATTTAGGAATTTCAATATCTGAAGTGGCCGAAACCAAAACGCGCTTGTTTAATTTGGATAATTTTCCAATGATAAATGACATTTGCTCGTGAAAACCCAATTGCAATGATTTGTCAAATTCATCCAAAACCAACGTTTGAATTTTGTCCAATCGGAAAGTCCCTCTATCAATATGATCGGCAATTCGACCTGGAGTCCCAATTAAAACTGCTGGTGGATTGCTTAAATTTTTAATTTCTGTATCAATAGAATGTCCACCGTAGCACACATTTACTTTATAATCGGTTCCCATTTTTTTCCAAACTTGCTCAATTTGCAAAGCCAATTCTCGTGAAGGAACTAAAATTAAACATTGTACCGAAAGAATTTCAGGTTGCAACATTTCAAATATTGGCAACAAGAAAGCCAATGTTTTTCCAGAACCTGTAGGTGATAATAAAAGAATATTGTTGTCGCTCAAAATCGTTTCTTGCGCGGCAATTTGCATTTCGTTAAGGTTTTCAATACCTAAATTCAGCAATATATTGTTAGAATGGTGTTTTTTATTCATTTGGCAAAGGTAAACCCAATTGTGAATTATAAGTTATAAGTTATGAATTATAAATTATTTAGGTTTCTTGGAATAATAATTTGATATTTTCGTAGGAGTTTTTCAAAGCTTCTTGAATTTGTGTAGGATTTTTCCACTCTACTTTGTCGATTCCTTCATCGATTTGACCTTCTGGAATGCCTTCAAAATCGGTTTGCATTTCAAACCAATGGGTAATTTTGAGTTTATAAATGCCATTTCGTTTGAAAATATGATAGGTTTTTTGAAGTTTTTTAATGATTTTTAAACCATTTACACCTGTTTCTTCTTCGACTTCTCGCATCGATGTTTGTTCGATGTCCTCGCCTTTTTCGGTGCCGCCTTTTGGTAAATCCCACTTTCCGTTTCTGAAAATGAATAAAACATCGCCATTTTTATTGTAAACCAAACCTCCACCAGCTTTGTTAACGGGAATTTTTGTCTTCAAAACCTTCATTATTTCCTTTTCATCGGGATAATATAGGTAGGCTTTTTGAATTTTATTTTGGAATATTTTGACGATAAGTTGTTTGAAATCAACACTTTCAAGCAAGAACAGTTGGAAATCTGTTTCTTTGAAGATTTCATTTGTTAAAAAAAGTGGTTTATCGTTGACAAAAACTTTATACATTTGTACTATGATTTTTAATAAAGACACAGCCGAAAAAACAGCCGAATTGCTTTTACAAATAAATGCAATTAAATTGAATCCACGAAATCCTTTTACGTGGGCTTCGGGTTGGAATTCACCTATTTATTGCGACAATAGGATAACACTCTCATTTCCAGCGGTTAGGAATTACATCCGAGATGAATTTTCTAAAAATATTGAAAAACAATTTGGAAAACCAGATGTAATTGCAGGTGTTGCCACTGGCGCAATTGGAATTGGAATTTTAGTTGCGGAAAGTTTGGGGCTTCCCTTTGTGTATGTTAGACCCGAACCAAAAAAACACGGACGCCTCAATCAGGTGGAAGGATTTTTACATAAAGGACAAAACGTAATAGTTATTGAAGACTTGATAAGTACTGGAAACAGTAGCTTGTTGGCCGTAGAAGCGTTGAAAGAAGCGGGTGCTAATGTGAAAGGAATGGCTGCGATATTTAGTTATGGATTTGAAATTGCAACTGAAAATTTCAAAAATGCAAATGTAGATTTATATACTTTGAGCAATTACGAAAATTTATTACCTTTGGCAGTCGCTAAAAAATATATAAGCGAAGAAGAAGAATTGGCTTTACAAAATTGGAGAAAAAATCCATCAACTTGGGAAAAGTAATAGAATAATTATTGAAATTTAATTGCCGTTTAAATACTATTAATTCCATAAAAAACAAAAAAAATGAACTTAGAAAGTAAAAAAGTTACCGTTGAAAAAACTGCTTCGTATTTATTTGAAGCCTTGTGTGATGTTAGAAATTTTGAAAAATTAATGCCAGAAAGCATTGCTAAATTTGAAGTTACAGATGCTGATTCTTTTATTTTTGGATTGAGAGGAATGCCAGAAATTAAATTGCAAATTATGGAAAAAACACCTAATTCTGAAA
>CAMCDQ010000041.1 GCA_945873505.1 Chitinophaga pinensis | reverse complement strand
AAGAACGGTTGGTTTTTGAGTCGTTTTTTCAGCTAAAGACATAGCATTTTTGTAATTATTTTCAATTGTTGTAAAAAGGGCATTTGCCTTAGCGTCCAATCCGTATAAAGCGCCAAAAAATTTAATCCATTCGGCTTTTCCTAAAGGTGATTGCTCCGTCCAATCGCCATTTATCAATACTTTCAGGCCGCTTTTTTGTAAATTATCAATCGTTGGATTACTGTTATTGATTCCAAAACTTACAATTACGTCGGGTTTCATATCAATTAAAATTTCGGTATTTAAACTTTCGTTGATTCCTACTTCTCGAACTTTTCCGGCATCAATTCTTTTTCTGGTTTTTGCAGATGAAATAAAATTGGTACTTGGAAAACCTACCAAAGTGTTTTCAACACCCAACATTTCAAGCGATGGAATATGGGTTGTAGAAGTTACCACAATCGATTGAATTGGAACAGAAATCACCGTAAATTGCTTTAAACTATCAGGAATAGTTCCATTTTTTTCTTTTAAAACATAAGTGAATCCAACTGTTGCTTCGGGCCAAGGTTTTGTGATTTTCAGTATTGAATAGCCGTTATATTTATAAATTTCTAGACCTTTGGCATACTTTACGCTATTGGCGGAAGCCGAAAATGAAACTAAATTTTCATCATTAATTTGTTTGCATCCCAAAAGAATAAAAAATAATGAAGAAGCTAAAACGAGAAGGAAATTGGATTTCATAGTTTTACTTAAAAAGTTTTACAAATGTAAAAGTTATGTTTGTTTTATTTACGGAAAACTAAAATAATATTAAAATAACGGAATCAAAACCCTATATTTGTATCCGTATTAAGGTTGCTGTTTTAAATTTTAAAATAGCATTAAAAGGGAAACAGGTGAATAAATTCAATTTTATAAATCCTGTGCTGTTCCCGCAACTGTAAGCTAATAAGCTTGTTGTTATCTACAAAACCACTGTTTTAATTGTAGATTTTAGAATTTAGATTATAGATTATTTCAATCTTAAATCCAAAATTAGAAATCTAAAATGGAATGGGAAGGTCAACAACAAGACGCAAGCCAGGAGACCTGCCTATTACATCGAGTATCAAACTTTCGGGAAAAAAGGTTTGGGTATGGTAAATTCTATACTTTTCTCCCCACTTTATTAAATTATTATTAACGTAAAATGAACAAAAAAATGATTCGCTTCAGTGCGTTAACATTATTATTGGCTATGAACACTTATGCACAAGAACCAACTCTAAATCAACTTGATGAGGTTGTAATATCCGATTCCAAATTTGCTTTGTCAAAAGAAAAATCAGGAAAAGTGATTGTAAAAATTAATGCTGCCGAATTGGCTAAAAAACCAGGACAGTCTGTAGCCACAATTTTAAGTACCGTTGTGGGACTTGAAGTCAATGGAAATCAGAGTAGTGCTGGAAAGAATTTAGGGTATTATGTTCGTGGTGGAAGAAACCGTCAAACCCTAATTTTGATTGATGGAATTCCTGTAACTGATGCTTCAGGAGTAAATTTAGAATACGATTTGCGATTTATTTCTGCCGAACAAGTAGAAAGTATCGAAGTGATGAAAGGTGCTGCAAGTACACTTTACGGTTCTGGAGCCGCTACTGGAGTAATAAATATTACATTGAAAAAAGCTAGTAAAAAGGAAGTTACGGGGAATGTATATACTAGTTTAGGTACGCAAACAACCGCTGATAAAACGAATTACAGACCGCAAGATTTCAATCAAGGTTTTGGTTTGAATGGAACTATTGGTAAAATTAATTATTTGGCGACAATAAATAGTGTTGAAACCAAAGGTATTTCCGAAGCAAAAGGCGTTGATTTTGAAGACGATCATTTTTCTAAAATTGCAACATTATTGAAAGTAGGTTTTGCTCCAACAAAGAAACTATCATTTGATTTTTTTACAAATTACGACCGTATAAAAAATAATTATGATGGGTATTATGACAATTTCACTTCTGCGGATACTCCAGTAAATGTGGCAACATCGGAGCAATTCCGATTTGGATTTTCTCCAAAATACAAACACAATAAAGGGGAATTCGTTTTGAACGCTGGATTTAATTCTACTGAAAGAAAATATGCGTCATTTAATAGTTGGACCAATTCAATTGATAATAGTTTGTATGCCTCAAAAAATGTTAGTACCGATGCTTTTAATAAATATACTTTTTCCCCTCAATTTTTTCTTATTTTAGGAAGTCAATTTCAGTTCAATGAAATGGAAGCTATATCGGAATCTATTACTAAACAAAATGCAAAATTCAATAGTATTGATTCCTATTTTACGGCAGTTTATAATTCAAATTTTGGTTTGAATGTAAACGCCGGAGCTCGATATAATTTGCACAACATTTATAAAAATTATGCTGTTTACAATTTCAATCCGTCTTATTTGTTTTCGAAATTACCATTGAAAATTGTAGCTTCTTACAGTACAGCGTATATCACGCCAAGTTTATATCAGTTGTATTCACCTTACGGAAATTTAGTCTTGACACCCGAAAAAAACAGTACTGTAGAAAGTGGTTTTGAAGTAGTTTTATTAAATAAAAAAGTAACTTTGAATACGGTTGGTTTTTATAGAGAAGAAAATAATTCTATTGGGTTTTATACAAATCCTGTAACTTACGCCTCTAATTATGTGAATGTTAACGGAACTTATAATGCCAAAGGAATAGAAACAATGTTTTCGGTTTCGGCTTCAGAAAAGTTGAAATTCAATGCCAATTACACCTTTACACAAGTGGAACAGCCTTTGCAACGATTGATTCCTAAGCACAAAGGAAATCTTTCTTTGGATTATGAATTTTCTGAAAAAGCTACATTTAATTTGGCATATCAATATGTTGACAAACGAAAAGATGCCTTTTTTGATGGCGGAACGTATGAAACGACTCCAGTAATTTTAGATTCCTATCAGCTTGTAAATGCAATTGGAAATTTCAAAATCATCAAAAACCGATTGAATGTATTTGCATCTGTGAATAATATTTTCAATGAAGATTTTGAAGAAACTGTAGGATATAATACCAAAGGCAGAAATATTAAAATTGGTTTGAATTTGATGTTTTAAAAAGCACCTAAATATATTATTCAAAACCCCAATCTATTGTTTAGGTTGGGGTTTTTATTTGTATCAAAATAAATTTTTATTGTACCTTGTAACAAAATTAATACATCATCGTCTTTCTTTTATAATAGCCTAAATAGGAGTCAATGAATCAAAATGAGTTTGTAAAGTCCATTATGCCATTCAAAGACAAACTTTTTCGTCTTGCCAAACGATTATTACTAAGTACCGAAGAAGCTGAAGACGCAACTCAAGAGGTACTATTGAAATTATGGAATAAGAATGAAAATTTAAGCAATTATAATAGTTTAGAAGCTTTTGCAATGACAATGACCAAAAATTATTGTTTGGATCAATTGAAATCGAAAAGAGCGAGTAACATAAAACTGGTTCACGATAATTACACCAATCCAGAGCCAAGTTTACATAAGAAATTAGAAGATAAAGACAGTTTGGACTGGGTTGAAAAAATTATCAATCAATTACCAGAACAACAACGAATGATAATTCAAATGAGAGATATTGAGCAATATGAGTTTGAAGAAATTGCAAAAATATTGGATATGAACGAAACGGCAATTCGAGTAGCATTGTCAAGAGGACGGAAAACGATACGAGCGTTTATGTCAAAAACACACGATTATGGAATCAAATAGAATAGAAATAATTTTAGAAAAATACTTTCAAGGCGAAACAAACAGTGCCGAAGAATTAGAATTAAAAAAATACTTTTCTTCATCCGATGTTGCGCAGCATTTGGAACATTACACGCCCTTATTTGTTTATTTCGCTGAAGCAAAAGAGCAAAAGTCTTCGCATGAGTTACCACTACCAACTAAAAAACATAATGTTATGTGGTTATCAATTGCGGCTTCTGTTGTAGTTTTGCTTGGAATTAGCACTTTTACCTATTTTCATTCGACAACTGAAAAAGAAGATTTAGGAACATGTGAAAATCCTGAAGCCGCTTTCGCAGCAACTCAAAAGGCCTTGGCTTTATTGTCTGAAAATGTAAATGTAGGAATAGAAAGTGTGGAATATATTAACGAGTATGAATACTCAAAAGACTTAATTTTTAAAAACAATTTTAATAAATAGAAATCATGAGAAAATCAATAGTAGTATTAGTAGTTATGTTGTTGCCAACGTTCTTTTTTGGACAAGCAGCATTTGATAAATTTGACGGACAAGACGACGTAACATCCATTATTGTAAACAAGAAAATGTTTGAATTGATGAGCAAAGTAAAAATGGATGCTAGTGATAAAGAAGCACAACCGTATTTAAATTTGATTAGAAAATTGGACAATCTAAAAGTGTTTACCACCAATAGTACAAGAGTCGCAGCGGAAATGAAAGCAACTTCAGAAAAATATATGAAATCTTCAGGTTTGGAAGAATTGATGCGTGTGAATGATAACGGCAAAAATATTAAAATTTCAGTAAAATCAGGATCTAACGATTCGAAAATTAAAGAATTATTGATGTTTATGGAAGGAAGTTCTAAGGGAAATGAAACGGTTTTGATGTCCTTGACAGGTGATTTTGATTTGAATGAAATTTCGGTATTAACGGATAAAATGAGAATTCCTGGTGGTGACGAATTGAAAAAAGCAACAAAAGGTAAAAAATAACCAAGATGAAATACATTTATAGTCTTGCCATAATTGGAAGTTTTTTATTGTCAAGTTGCAATACCGAACCCACTTTACAAAAGTACTTTGTAGAAAATACCGAAAACAAGAATTTCATTGCTTTGGATTTATCGCCAAGTATTTTGAATATTGATCCTACGAAATTAACTGCAGAACAAAATGCTGCCTTGAAATCCTTTGATAAAATGAATATTTTAGCATTCAAATTAGACGCTAAAAACAAAGCAGAATTTGATGTAGAACGCGCTAAAGTAAATGAAATTCTAAAGGATGAAAAGTACCAACAATTGATGAAATTTGGTTCTGGAAAAGAAGGTGCTTCTGTAAGTTTTGTTGGAAGCGACGAACATATTCAAGAATTTGTTTTGTTTGCCAATAAAGAAGAAAATGGTTTTGCTGTGATACGAATTCTCGGAAAAGATATGAATCCAACGGGAATTATGACAATGATGTCGGTGCTTCAAAAGGCAAATATTGATTTGGAACAATTGAAACCGTTACAGCAATTGCTTGAAAAATAAAATGGTTGAGGTTAGTTATTAAGAAAAAAGCGTTCCGGTTTCGGAACGCTTTTTTTATTTTTTAAAGTACTTAAAAGGAACTAATTACATTCCTAAAGCACTCACCATGATTTTAAACAGTAAGTAAATCAGCTAAATTAAATAATATTGAGCTTGTAGGAAAAGTAACATTTTGCAAAAAGCCCATATTTTTGGTAATTAGAAACTCGAATTCGCGTGTTTTTAATTTCTTCGGATGGTGTACTTTTCAATTTTGAAAGTAATTTTTTATAATAAATATAAGCGGTATAAACTCCGAATTTTGCTTCCATTGGCAAATGAATCAAGCCTTCATAACCTGCTTTGAAATCAGCTTCAATTTCTTCAATAATTTTCAGTTTTGAAACTTCATCTAATTTTGATAAATCCGTATTTGGAAAATAAGTACGGTTTAAATCTTCAAAATCGGCTTTTAAATCTCTAAGGAAATTTACTTTTTGAAAGGCTGAACCCAATCGCATGGCAGAATTTTTTAAAGTTTCATAGTTCAAATCATCTCCTTTCACAAAGACTTTCAAACACATTAAACCTACAACATCTGCAGAACCAAAAATATATTCGTTGTATTCGGATTCTGTTTTATATTCCGTTTTTGTTAAATCTAATTTCATGCTTTTCATAAAAGCGGCAATCAATTCGTTAGGAATCTCATATTTAGCAACCGTATTTTGAAAGGCATTTAGAATAGGATTCAGGCTGATTTTATTTTTTAAAGCCAATTCTAAATCATTCTCAAAAAGCAAGAATAATTCTTCCTTATTATAGTCGTGAAAACTATCTACAATTTCGTCTGCAAAGCGAACAAATCCATAAATATTATAGATGTCTTGCCTGATATTTGGCGAAAGCATTTTTACTGCCGATGAAAAGGAAGTGCTGTATGATTTTGTAACATTTCGGCTACAATCAAAAGATATTTTGTCAAATAGGGATTTCATATCTAAAGGTGTTTTTCAATTAATTCGGCGACTAACTTTCCTGAAATTAACGCTGGCGGAACACCAGGTCCAGGAACGGTTAATTGTCCTGTGAAATATAAATTTGCTACTTTTTTGCTTTTTAATTTCGGTCTCAAAAATGCAGTTTGCAACAGTGTATTTGCCATTCCATAAGCGTTTCCTTTATAGGAATTATAGACTTCTTCAAAATCAATTTTGCAAAAAGATTCATTAAAAATAATATTATTTTTTATATTTTGTTGTGTTAAAGCTTCAAAACGATCAATTATTTTATCAAAATACGCTTCTCGCAAAGCTTCAGTATCTTCAATTCCTGGAGCTAAAGGAATTAAGAAAAATCCAGATTCCATTCCTTTCGGCGCTGCAGTTTCATCTGTAATCGAAGGAAAATTGGCGTAAAACAATGGATTTTCTGGCCATTTTGGTTCGTCATAAATGTCTTTGGCATGCTGATTAAAATCAACATCAAAAAACAAAGCATGGTGCGTTATGTTTTCTATTTTTTTATTAAAACCTACATAAAAGAGTAAGGAAGACGGGGCAAAAGTTTTGCTTTCCCAATATTTTTCTGAATAGGCACGGTGTTCTTCGTCCAATAAAGTTTCTGAATGATGGTAATCGGCACCGCTTAAAATGATGTCGGCATTTAATCGTTCACCCTTTATTTGTAATGCAACAGCTGTTTTATTTTCGACAATAATCTTTTCAATGTTCGCATTTGTATGGAACGAAACTCCTAATTCTAATGCCAAACTTTCCATGCCACGAATTACGTCATACATACCTGTTTTGGGGTGCCAAGTTCCCATTCCAAAGTCGGCATAATTCATAAAACTATAAAATGAAGGCGTGTCGGAAGGTTTTGCACCAAGAAATAAAACGGGAAATTCTAATATTTGGATTAAGCGTTCGTTCTTGAATTTTTTACGTACATCTTTGCTAATATTGCTGAAGAATTGTCCGACTTTCAAAGCCGTTTCTTTCGTAATTAATTCTAACGCAGAAACGCCAGGTCGGTAAACTAAATCTTTTATAGCAATATTATAATTGCTTTTGGCTTCCGCCATAAATTTTGCGAGAACACTACCGCTTCCTTTTTCAATGGAGTCAAAAGTTTTAATAATTTCATCTAAATTGTCAGCAATAGCAATGAAATCCTCTACTCCATAATAAACTCTGTAGGCTGGAGAAAGTTTTATTAATTCGTAATAGTCGGATGGTTTTTTATTAAAATCACCAAAAAAGCGTTCGAAAACATCGGGCATCCAGTACCAACTTGGTCCCATGTCAAATGTGAAACCTTCTTTTTTTAGTTGTCTGGCTCTTCCACCAATAGATGTATTTTTCTCATAAACAGTAACTTGATGCCCTTTTTGAGCTAAATAACATGCTGCTGCTAAGGATGAGAAACCCGAACCGATAATTTTAATGTCTTTTTTCATTCTAAATATAAAAGGATAATCTAAAAAAAAGTTTTTATTTATAGGTAAACTACTAAATCTGAAATAGATCTGAAAATCCTTGTTTTATCTGAAATATTTTTAGGATCAATAAAATCTACCATTCTACCCAAGAGCCATAATTCAGTATTTTCGTCATTTAATATTTCATTGTTTATTGAAGTAATATAAGGGTTTATCTTGTCTTTGTTGGGCTCAACAGTTAGATAGGAAATGTAGGTAATTTTATTAAAATATTTTTTCATATCTGATAAATTATCCAGAGGAATGCTTTCGCCCAAATAGATAGAACGGTATCCGTGGTGCAAAATTTCATAATTCAAATACATCAATCCCAATTCATGAATTTCATTGGAAGGCAAATATAATACAAAAACTTTTTCATCATTTGTAGGCTTTAAAATCTGCAACTTCTCTGTATTAATAAGTAATTTTTGTTTGATTAAATAGGAAATAAAATGTTCGTGAGCAGGTTTTATCGTGTCGGATTGCCACAACAAACCAATTTCATTCAGTAAAGGAATAAATACGTCATAAAAAACCTCACGAAAAGTTTTATGAGACAGTAATGTATTGTAGGTTGAGAAAAATAAGGATTGGTCAAAATTTAGCATTGCCATTTTGAAACATGAAATGGCGTGGCTTTTTACGCTTATTTCCGAAACTATTTCTCTAACAATTTCTGGAATTTCCTCGTTTGAATATTTAGCAATTCGAGATATTTTATATCCGTAATCGTGCAACAAAGTAATGTTTAGCAATTTTTGCAAATTGACTAAATTATAATACCTAATGTTAGTGTCAGAGCGCATAGGTTCTAAGACATTGTATCTTTTTTCCCAAATTCTTATCGTGTGCGCTTTGATTCCTGATAGGTTTTCAAGGTCTTTTATACTAAAAACATTTTTAACGTTGTTCATTGTTTGAGGAAATTAATCTAACAAAAGTAAGTATTATATTCTATTAATCAATTTATTAAAGAAAATATAATTTATAAATTGAAAGCAATGGATTTTCGTAAGTTAAAAGATATGTTTTAATTTAATTGACTCATTTATGTTCAATACCAAAAAGTCTTATTGATTTGTATAGATAATCTAAATAGTAATAAAAAAACACCCTGTAAAAGAGCGTTTTTTGACTTGGTTTAGCAAATCTTTAGCAAAAACCTTTTAAATCCTTATAAATAGGTAATAATTGTGACCACGGTGGGATTTGAACCCACACGCTCTTGCGAGCACCAGCCCCTCAAGCTGGCAAGTCTACCGTTTCTCCACGTGGCCGAAAATAAAAAAAGTCATCCGCCTGTGGCGGACAACTTTATTTGTGACCCGACTGGGGCTCGAACCCAGGACCCCATCATTAAAAGTGATGTGCTCTACCAACTGAGCTATCGAGTCATTGCTTGAAGGAATTAAAAAGTGGTCTTTTTTGTGACCCGACTGGGGCTCGAACCCAGGACCCCATCATTAAAAGTGATGTGCTCTACCAACTGAGCTATCGAGTCTTTTACTATTCCTCCAATGCGGGTGCAAATATAAGGCGTTATTATTTATTTTTCAAAGGTATTTTATTATAAATTTACTTTTTTAAATAAATAATCTTAACGCCTTTGATTATAAGGTATTATTATCATGAAAAAAATAATTTTATTAGGATATATGGGTTGCGGGAAGTCAACTATTGCTAAATTATTAGCAACAAATGTCGGTTTGCCGTATTTAGATTTGGATAAAATTATCGAGAAACAGGAAAATTCTTCAGTGAAAAATATATTTTCTGACAAAGGAGAAATCTATTTTAGAAAATTAGAACACCAAATTCTATCTTAATTAATTCACAACCATGATTCTTTTATTTTAAGTCTTGGCGGAGGAACCCCATGTTATTTTAATAACCATGAATTATTAAAGGACAATAATGTAATATCCATATATTTAAATGCATCGGTAACAACTTTATACAATCGATTGCTTCATTTCAATGAACAACGCCCTTTAATTGCCGATAAAAACCCGGAAGAAATGAAGGAATTTATTGCTAAAAACCTTTTTGACCGAAGTTATTATTACAATCAAGCACAATATAAAATTATTGTTGATGCAAAATCTGTCGAAGAAATAATTTCAGAAATAAAAGTTATTTTAGCTTAAGTAAGCATAATCACCCTTTTCATCAAAAACAACCTGAACATGTTCCAATAAGGAAGTGGAAAGAGAAATCCCTTTAAAATCAGCTTTTACAGGGTATTTCTTATGGTTTCTATCAACTAATACGGCTGTTTTTAATTTCTTCAAGGGAACATCTAAAAAATGTTTTACACCATATATTAATGTAGTTCCAGAACTTAGAACATCGTCTACTAATACCAATCCTTTATTTTCGTATTTTTCTTTAGGTAACGAAGTTGTTATTGGTGTATTTATATTTTGTTTGTTGATGAAAACTTCACAAAGCACTACGTTTAGAGTTGAAATTCGTTCTAACTCTGCAGCGATTTTATTTGCAAATACAAATCCGTTGGAAGCAATTCCAGCAATCACAATTTCTTGCTCATCAACGAAAGTCTCATAAATTTGATACGCAATTCTTTTTATTTTGTGTTCAATTTCTTGATTGTTGAGAATGATGTTTTGGCCCATGAGATTTTTTTTCAAAGATAATAAACTATTTTATTTTAAAGTTTGAATTCTTCTAAAATGGTTTGCTTCAATTTTTGTCAATTTCAAACCTACAAACTTTCAAATTCCCAAAATAAATTCTACATTAGCATTCTGTAAATTTCAGAATAATGATTAGCGACGCACAGTTTCAAAACGAGTTACACTTGATAATTTCCAATGCCATACGGGAAGATGTGGGTGCAGGCGATTTCAGTTCCTTGGCTTGTATTCCAGCTTCAGCAATAGGTAAAGCCAAATTATTAGTCAAAGACGAAGGTATAATTGCGGGCGTTGCATTTGCAAAAATGATTTTCGAATACGTTGATGTTGATTTAAAAATCGAAACTTTTATCAATGATGGTGCGACCGTAAAACCAGGCGATGAAGTTTTTCACGTTTCAGGAAGCTCGCAATCTATTCTAAAAGCAGAGCGTTTGGTGCTGAATTCGATGCAAAGAATGAGTGCCATAGCAACCAAAACACAAAGTTATGTAAAACTTTTGGAGGGAACTTCAACCAAGATTTTGGACACGCGCAAAACAACACCCGGCTTTCGAGCGTGTGAAAAATGGGCAGTGACAATTGGAGGAGGCGAAAACCACCGATTTGCATTGTACGATATGATTATGCTCAAGGACAATCACAACGATTTTGCGGGTGGAATTACGGCTGCAATCACGAAAACAAAAGCGTATTTAAAGGAAAATTCATTAGATTTAAAGATAATTGTCGAGGCAAGAAACCTCAATGAAATAGCAGAGATTTTAAAAAATGAGGACGTTTATAGAATATTAATAGATAATTTTAATTACGAAGATACCCGAAAAGCAGTTGCGTTAATTGGCGATAAATGCCTTACGGAATCGTCTGGAAATATCAACGAAACCACCATTCGAAATTATGCCGAATGTGGCGTAAATTATATTTCTTCTGGTGCATTAACGCACTCTGTTTATAATATGGATTTGAGTTTGAAAGCGTTTTAAAAATAATAGGAACTAAATGCAAATAAAAAAAATACCAGTACTTCGAAATATTGTCCACGTTTTGCAACGGGTAAAACCCATATGGCTACACGGTTTATCGCTTTTTGATTTGATAAAATTGTACTCCGTTGGAATTTTAGAAGGCGCCTTATCCTATCACGCAAGTGCCGTGGCATTCAGCTTTTTTATGGCATTATTTCCCTTTGCATTATTCATTTTGAACCTTATTCCCTACATTCCGATTGAAGGTTTTCAAGCCGATTTCCTACAATTTGTCAAGGAAGGCGTTCCCCCAAATACCTACGATGCCATTGCAAGCATTGTCAACGATATTCTCAATAATAGCCATTCTGGATTGGTTTCCACAGGTTTTTTATTGTCAATTTTCTTAATGGCAAACGGACTCAACGGAATTTTGGGTGGCTTTGAATCGTCCCGCCACGTTTTGGAAAAAAGAGGATTTTTTCATCAGTATTTCATCTCGTTAGCAATGTCGTTATTGCTATCTTTCCTACTGATTATAACAGTTTCCGCTATTGTAGTCTTTGAGGTTTTTATCCAAAAAACAATGATTCAAGACATGCTCAGCGACCGAATCCCACTCATTATTTTAGGACGTTACGCGTTTGTAATTATGATGATTTTGGTTACAATTTCTGTACTCTTTCGTTTTGGAACCAAACAAAAAAATAAGCCGCCATTTATTACGATAGGCTCTGTATTTACAACTATTCTCGTCATATTTTCTTCCTATTTCTTTGGAATTTGGGTAATTAAATTCTCAAAATACAACGAACTTTATGGCTCAATTGGGACATTATTGATAATGATGTTCTATATTTGGATAAATTGTATGATTTTATTGCTCGGATTCGAGTTGAATTCGATAATCAGCAAATTAAAAGTTAAAAAAATAGAATAAGTAGTTTTTTTTGAAGCTACTCCTGCTATCCGCTATATCCACGCCCAAAAGCGTGGGATACCGCTGCTATCAGGGCTAAAAACGTTTACGGTATGAAGACAATTGTAGGTTTCATTTTACTTTTACTTTCCACACAATTCCACGGTCAATCCCTTGGCGTTATTGGGAAATGGAACACTATTGACGACGTAACAGGAAAAGTAGTTTCTGTTGTGGAAATCTTCGAGCACAACAATAAAATTTACGGAAAAGTCATTGAAATCTTCAATCCAAAAAGTCGAAACCGCGTTTGTGAAAACTGCACTGGCAACGATAAAAACAAAGCCATTTTAGGATTAACCGTAATCAAAGGATTGGTAAAAGAAGGAAATGAATATTGTAATGGAAAAATTTTAGACCCCAAAAGCGGAAAATTATACAAATGCTACATCACACTCGAAGAACCCGATAAGCTCAAAGTGCGAGGCTACATTGGAATTTCACTCTTTGGAAGAACACAATATTGGGAACGATTAAGATAATTTTTCACCAATACTATATAACTTACAACCAAATTTAAATGCAGTTTTTCGTCGAAGTAATTTTACCGCTTTCCCTCGCCAAAACCTTTACCTATAGGATTTCTGAAGCAGAATTCAACTATATAAAAAAAGGAATGCGTGTGGCGGTGCCTTTCGGGAAAAGTAAAATCTACACAGCATTGGTAATCGAATTGCATCAAAACGCCCCAACTTTATATGAAGCCAAAGAAATTCATCAAATTTTGGATGAAAAACCATTGGTTACCGAAATTCAAATCTCCCATTGGCAATGGATTGCATCCTATTATATGTGTTCAATTGGTGATGTGTTTCGGGGCGCAATTCCGAGTGCTTTATTACTGGAAAGTGAAACCGTAATTTCCCAAAAACAAGATGTATTTGTTGATGAAAGCCAACTTTCTGACGATGAATTTTTAATTTATCAGGCGTTACAACAACTAACTTCGTTGAAAGTTCAGGATATAATTGCTATTTTGAATAAGAAGAATATTTTTCCAATTCTTCAGAAATTAATTGACAAAAATATCTTGGTTTTGCAAGAAGAAATGTTGGAAAACTACAAACCTAAATTGGTGCGATATGTTCGTTTGAACGCTAAATTTGATTCGAATGAAGGTTTAGGAGAATTATTAGAAACACTCAAAAATGCTACTAAACAAAAGGAAATTGTACTTTCTTATTTTCAATTATCGGCAACAGAAAAAAAACCAATCACGGTTAAAAAACTTACAGAAACTGCCAATTCCTCAACCGCAATTGTTAAAGCTTTAATTGATAAAGAAATTTTTGAAGAATATTATCTTCAGGAAGACCGCGTGAATTTTAAAGGAAAATCCAGTGAAAACCAACTCAAATTAAGTGTTGCGCAACAAACAGCATTTGAAGCAATTCAGGAAAATTTAAAGCAAAAAGAAGTTTGTCTTTTGCACGGAGTTACTTCCAGCGGGAAAACAGAAATATATACTAAACTCATAGAAGAATATATTGCAACAGGAAAACAAGTCCTGTATTTGTTGCCAGAAATTGCTTTGACCACACAATTAGTGGGAAGATTGCGAGCGCATTTTGGAAATAAAGTGGCAGTTTTTCATTCTAAATACAGCAATAACGAACGGGTAGAAGTTTGGAATCAGGTTTTAGAAAATTCTGAAAAAGCACAAATAGTTATAGGAGCGAGGTCGGCGTTGTTTTTGCCATTTCAAGATTTAGGATTCATAATTGTCGATGAGGAACACGAACAAACCTACAAGCAAGTTGATCCTGCGCCACGATATCACGCCCGAGATGCGGCAATAGTTTTGGCAAATTTGCAAAAAGCGAAAGTACTTTTAGGTTCTGCAACACCAAGTATGGAAACGTATTACAATGCAAAATCAGGGAAATATGGTTTTGTGGAAATTTTTGAGCGCTACGGAAACGTATTGATGCCAGAAATTGAATTGGTAGATTTGAAGGACAAATACTTTCGAAAAAAAATGGTGGGACATTTTAGCGATGTTTTAATTGAAGAAATTACGAATGCTTTGGCTTTGGGCGAACAAGTAATTTTGTTTCAAAACCGACGTGGGTATTCGCCATTATTGGAATGTTTGACTTGTGGACATGTGCCGCAATGCCAACAATGTGATGTGAGTTTGACGTATCACAAACATAAAAACCAATTGCGATGCCATTATTGTGGCTATTCAATTGCGAAACCTACCAATTGTCACGCTTGCTCAAGTGTTGATTTAACGACGAAAGGTTTTGGAACGGAACAAATCCAACAAGAATTAGTAGAACTTTTTCCGAGTCATAAAATTGGACGAATGGACCAAGATACCACAAGAGGAAAATTTGGTTTTGAGAAAATAATTGACAGTTTCAAAAATCGGGAAATTGATATATTGGTTGGAACCCAAATGCTAGGAAAAGGTCTGGATTTTGATAATGTAACTTTGGTAGGAATTATGAATGCCGATAATATGTTGTATCATCCCGATTTCAGGGCTTTTGAAAGAAGCTTCCAAATGATGACACAAGTTTCAGGACGATCAGGACGTTCAGAAAAACAAGGGAAAGTTATCATTCAAACGTATTCGCCGTTGCACAATACGATTCAACAAGTTACCAAAAATGATTATGTGGGAATGTACAACGAGCAATTGTATGAACGACAAATTTATAAATACCCGCCGTATTTTAAATTGGTAAAACTAACTTTAAAACATCGGGATTTCGACAAACTCAAACAAGGTTCAATGTGGTTGTATCAAGTGATGCAACAAAATCTTCCAATGCCTGTTTTAGGCCCAGAAGAACCTCCAATTAGCAGGATTCGCAATGAATATATCCGAACGATAATGGTGAAAATTCCGATGAATATTTCCGTTGGGAACACCAAGAAAACAATTCAGAAAATGCTCAATAGTTTTGAAGCAGTCCCTTCGTATCGTTCCATTCGGGTGATTGCAAACGTTGATTTTTATTAACTTGCAGCCAATACTTTCGCTAAGTTCTCTTTTTTATTTATGCTTAATGAAATTTTCGTTTGACCTATTTCTGCAAATACGGTAGCGTTAAATTAATCCAAAGAAACTGGTTTTTCAAGCAATCAGTGGTATTATAATCAAATGCTTTTATCGAATAATCTGCTTTTGCGGTAACAAATACAATTTGGGGCTATACTTTTAAGGCATTTAAAAAGTTAAATCCATTTATTACAGGCATATTTCTTTTTAATCGATTTTTTTACTATTGTCTTTTTATTTTCGTAAAAATTATTACTGTTTTAATTTAATAATTAGGAAAGGAAAAGCAGTAATGATTTTGATAAAAAACGGAATATTAAAGCGGAATGATTGTGTTTAAAGAAATTCTAGTTATTAGTTGTGAATTAAAAAAAAATAGTTACTTTTGCATCCAATTTAACAATAAAATATATTTTTATGAATCATTATGAAACTGTTTTCATTTTAAATCCCGTTTTATCTGAAGTTCAGGTAAAGGAAACAGTAAGCAAATTTGAAGATTTTCTTACATCCAGAGGAGCAGAAATGGTATCAAAAGAGGATTGGGGCCTGAAAAAAATGGCTTACGAAATCCAACACAAGAAAAGTGGTTTTTACCATTTATTTGAATTCAAAGTTGCAGGAGAAGTTCTTATTGCATTTGAAACTGAATTTAGACGTGACGAGAGAATTATGCGTTTCTTAACTGTTAGTTTAGACAAACACGCCATTTCTTGGGCTGAAAGAAGAAGAACAAAATTAAAATCATCTAAAGCGTAATCATTATGTCAACATTACAACAATCAGCTTCAGGAAAAAAAGACGGGGATATCAGATATCTTACGCCTTTGAACATAGAAACAAATAAGGCAAAAAAATATTGTCGTTTTAAAAAATCTGGTATCAAATATATCGACTATAAAGATGCAGATTTCTTATTGAAATTCGTTAATGAGCAAGGAAAAATACTTCCTCGTCGTTTAACAGGAACTTCATTAAAGTACCAAAGAAAAGTGTCAGTAGCTGTGAAAAGAGCGCGTCACTTAGCATTAATGCCGTATGTGGCAGATTTACTAAAATAATTAAAAATTAACATTTGTTGTTCCGATAAAAATCGGGACTAACTTCTAATAACAAAGGACAACAACATGGAACTTATATTAAAACAAGACGTACAAAATTTAGGATTTAAAGATGATGTGGTAAATGTTAAAAATGGTTACGGTCGTAACTTTTTAATACCTCAAGGTCACGCACATTTAGCAACAGCTTCTGCAAAGAAAGTATTGGCTGAAAACCTAAAGCAAAGAGCTCATAAAGAAGCTAAAGTTGTTAACGATGCCAAAGCATTAGCAGAAGCGTTGAAAGCAATTGAAATTAAAATATTTGCAAAAGCAGGTGGAGAAAAATTATTTGGTTCAATAACGAATATCGATATCGCTGCAGCTTTAGCAAAAGGTGGTCAAGAAATTGACAGAAAATTCATCACAAGTGGAATCGTAAAAAGAACAGGAAAATATGCTGCTACTGTACGTTTACACAGAGATGTAATAGTTGAATTAGCTTATGAAATTGTTGCTGAAAAAGCATAATTTCTAAATTCATATAATTGAATCCCGATGAAAATCGGGATTTTTTTGTTTAATCTGAATTTATTTCAGATTCTTTCCTAATTAAATTAATTGCATCTGATAATAGATGCTGAAATAAATGTAGTATAAATGAAATACTCTCGACTTACCAAAGAGCAATTTGAAGAAATGCACACCGAGTTCATTAATTTTCTTTCTACACAAGCTATTGACAAAGCAGAATGGGACAAAATCAAAGTAGAACAACCTGAAATTGCTGAACAAGAATTGGATGTTTTCTCTGATTTGGTTTGGGAAGGCGTACTTGCAAAAACAGAGTATTTAGAACATTTTTCTAAAAATCATATTTTCCTTTTTCAATGTTTCGACACTTACGTAAAATCGATAGTGTTGAAATCATTGGTTCCAGAAACTAATTTTTTGACAAAAGAAGGTTTGCAATGGTTGAGCGACAACATGTTTACCGAAACAATTGAAATGAAAATGGGTAAAAAAGAATTTACCGAAGATAGAAATCAATCCCTTTTTGAATTGATTCAGCAAGGTTCTTTTTTGAGCGGTGGCGAATTATTTAAGCAAATTAATGGAATAATAGAAGGTTAGATATTCATCAATTTTCTATATTTACAAAAAAATAATTATGTTCAATTTTTCAAAAAGAATATCAACTTATATTTTATTGGTAATTGCAATATTGTCTATTCCTTTAATTGCAATGCAATTTACTAGTGAAGTCAATTGGACACTTTTTGATTTTTTCATGGCTGGTTTTTTATTAATTACTTCGTTAACTTTAATAGAAATTACCCTTCTAAATTTTAAAAATAAAACCTTTAAGATTACTACAGTTTTAGTAATACTATTTTTGTTTTTACTTCTTTGGGGCGATTTATCTGTTGGAATTTTTTAACTTATATGGACGTTAAGCAAACCATAAACAATCTTCGAGAAGAATTAAACCAACACAATTATAACTATTATGTGTTGGATAAACCTACGATTTCTGACCTTGAATTTGATTTAAAACTTAAACAACTTCAAGATTTAGAACATAAATATCCTGAATTTTTTGATTCAAATTCTCCAACACAGCGCGTTGGTGGGACTATTACAAAAAACTTTAAAACAGTTCAACACGATTATAGAATGTATTCTTTGGATAATTCCTATTCCAAAGAAGATTTGATTGAATGGGAAAAAAGAATCCAAAAAGTGTTGGGTGAAGTTCCTTTGGAATATGTATGTGAATTGAAATATGATGGTGCATCTATAAGTATTAGTTATGAAAACGGAGAACTAAAGCGAGCGGTTACTCGTGGCGACGGTTTTCAAGGCGATGATGTTACCAATAATATAAAAACCATAAAGTCGATTCCGTTAAAATTAAAAGGGAATTTTCCTGA
>CAMCDQ010000040.1 GCA_945873505.1 Chitinophaga pinensis | reverse complement strand
TACGGTAGTAGAATATGGCGAAGCTGCTTTTTATGGTCCGAAGTTGGATTTCATGGTTAAAGATGCTTTAGGAAGACAATGGCAATTGGGAACAATTCAGGTTGATTATAATTTGCCTGAGCGATTTGAATTGACTTATAAAGGTTCTGATAATGAATTGCACCGACCAGTAATGATTCACCGAGCACCATTTGGTTCTATGGAAAGATTTATCGCTATTTTATTAGAGCATACTGCAGGAAATTTCCCACTTTGGTTGATGCCAGAACAAGCAATAATATTATCTTTAAGTGAAAAATATGAAAATTATGCGAAAAAAGTTTTAAATCTGCTAGAAAATTACGAAATTCGCGCCCTTGTAGATAACAGAAATGAGACTATAGGCAAGAAAATTAGGGATGCTGAAATGCAAAAAACCCCGTTTATGTTGATTGTAGGTGAGGAAGAAGAGAAAAACGGAACCATTTCTATACGCCGTCATGGTCAGGAAGGAAAAGGAAATAGCAGCGTTACAATCGAAGAATTTGCTTCAATTGTGAATGAAGAGATCAACAAAACATTAAAAGTATTTACAGTTTAACTTAAATTATAAAGTCATAGCAATAAGAAGCAACAGAGGTTATCAACCTCGAGTAGAAAAAAAAGATGCCCACAGGATTAATAATCTTATTCGTGGTGTGCAAGAAGTAAGGCTTGTTGGTGAAAACATTGAACCTGGAGTTTTTAAACTTTCAGAAGCATTACGTTTAGCAGATGAATTTGAACTAGATTTAGTTGAAATCTCTCCAAATGCTGAACCACCCGTTTGTAAAATTATGGATTATAAAAAATTCATATATGAGCAAAAGAAACGAGACAAAGCGCTTAAAGCAAAATCTACTCAGGTAGTGGTGAAAGAAATTCGTTTCGGACCTCAAACTGATGAGCATGATTATGAATTTAAAAGAAAGAATGCTGAGAAATTCTTAAAAGAAGGTGCTAAATTAAAAGCTTTTGTATTCTTTAAAGGACGTTCAATTATCTATAAAGATCAAGGTCAAATCTTGCTTTTGAGATTAGCTACAGATTTAGAAGAGTTTGGTAAAGTAGAAGCGATGCCAGTTCTAGAAGGAAAGAGAATGATTATTTTCATTGCTCCAAAGAAGAAGAAATAAATACGTCATAAAGTCGTAATGTCCTAAAGTCTTAACATTAGACTTTAAGACTTTTGACTTTAGACAACACGATAGTAAGTAAGAATAAATTAAAAAATAGGAAAAAATGCCTAAAATGAAAACCAAATCTAGCGCCAAGAAACGATTTAAAGTTACTGGTTCTGGAAAGATTAAAAGAAAGCATGCTTTTAAAAGTCATATTTTGACCAAAAAATCTAAAAAACGTAAATTAGCTTTGACACACTCAGCGTTAGTTCACAAAACAGATATGAAAAGCATCAAACAACAATTAAGAATTATCTAAATGGTTGATGGTTGACAGTTGATAGTTGATGGATTTATCCGACAACCAACAACCGACAACCGACAACTTTTTTAATTCTTTAGGTTAAAATTAAATTTAATAACCTTGGAGTATGGCCTTAAGTTCCCTTGATTAAATTCGGGACGCCTACTACAAAAAAAACAGTAAAATTATGCCAAGATCGGTAAATTCAGTTGCTAAAAGAGCACGAAGAAAAAAAATAATGAAGCAAGCCAAAGGTTTCTTTGGTAGACGTAAAAACGTTTGGACAGTCGCGAAAAACGCGGTAGAGAAAGCAATGTGCTACGCTTACCGTGATAGAAAAGTGAATAAAAGAAATTTCCGTGCATTATGGATTCAACGAATTAACGCTGGAGCTAGATTGGAAGGAATGTCTTATTCACAATTCATAGGAAAAGTAAAAGCTAACGGAATCGAATTGAACAGAAAAGTTCTTGCAGATTTAGCGATGAACCACCCAGTAGCTTTCAAAGCTGTACTTAATAAAGTAAAATAAACGTTTTATAAACAATATTTAAACTTACTTACTATAAAAAAACCCATTCTTCGAATGGGTTTTTTTTGTGCTTTATTTGTACTTAAAAATAGTGAACAGCTCGAACACAAAAGAGTATTTAATTAAATAATTCAATTTCAACTAAAATATTTTTTTTTATTTTGAAGCGAATTATCCTTTAAAATTTATTAATGCAATTCCCGCTTTCGGCTCAATCTCTTCGCTTCGCTGCGAGGATACCGCCTCAATCGGGGCTAACGGAAAAGTTGTTTTCATAATTTTAAATTTTGGCTATTTTAAAAAAAGCAAAAAAATTGTTTCTTACTACACGTAGCAATCCTTATATTTGCATTCTCATTAAAATTTACAAATGAAAATATCATACAACTGGTTAAAAACATTCATCAAAACCGATTTAAAATCAGAAGATACTGCTGCAATACTAACCGATTTAGGATTAGAGGTAGAAAGTATTGAAAAATTTGAAAGTTTAAAAGGCGGATTAGAAGGTGTTGTTATTGGTCATGTTGTGACCTGTATCCAACATACAAATGCCGACAAATTGAAAATTACCACTGTAGATATTGGAACAGGAACACCAATTCAGATAGTTTGTGGAGCTTCAAATGTTGCTGTGGGTCAAAAAGTGCCTGTTGCTACTATTGGAACCAAATTATACGATGAAGAAGGTGCTGCCTTTGAAATCAAAAAAGGAAAAATAAGAGGAGAAGAAAGTCACGGAATGATTTGTGCTGAAGACGAATTAGGACTAGGCGACAGTCATGATGGAATTATGATTCTTGACGAAAAATTAGTTCCCGGAACCCCTGCCTCAAAAGTATTCAATATAGAAACCGATGAAATTTTCGAAATTGGCTTAACTCCAAACCGTTCCGATGCAATGAGCCACTGGGGAGTTGCAAGAGATTTACGCGCGGGATTGATTCAACAAAGTGAAAGTCATTCGGAACTAATTACCCCTTCGGTAAACAAATTTAAAGTAGAAAAAAGAACTTTTAAAATTGATGTTACGGTTGAAGATGCTAAATTAGCGCCAAGATATTGTGGTGTTACAATTTCTGAAGTAACAGTAAAACCATCTCCTGAATGGTTAAAAAACAGATTAAAGGCTATTGGATTAACTCCAAAAAACAATATTGTAGACGTTACCAATTATGTTTTACATGAATTAGGACAGCCACTTCACGCTTTTGATGCGGCAAAAATTAACGGTAAAATAATTGTAAAAACAGTTGCTTCAGGGACCAAATTCACAACATTAGATGGTGTTGAAAGAAACTTACATGAAGAAGATTTAATGATTTGTGACGAAAAAGGCCCCCTCTGCATTGCAGGCGTATTTGGAGGACAAAACTCAGGTGTTTCAGAAAATACCAATACTATCTTTTTAGAAAGTGCTTATTTTAATCCTGTTTCTGTTCGTAAAACAGCCAAAAGACATACTTTAAGTACAGATGCTTCTTTTAGATTCGAAAGAGGAATTGATCCTACCATAACAGAATATGCGTTGAAACGCGCAGCAATTTTAATCCAAGAAGTGGCGGGAGGCGAAATAACATCTGACATCATCGATGTTTATCAAAAGAAAATTGAAGATTTTTCGGTAGTATTGAATTACAATAATGTATCAAAAATTATTGGTCAAGAAATACCAAAAGAAATGATTAAGAAAATTCTAGTTTCATTAGACATCAAAGTAACTAGTGTTTCGGATTTAAGTTTAGGCCTTATCATTCCTGCCTACCGTGTAGATGTTCAAAGAGAGATTGATGTAATTGAAGAGTTATTGCGTGTTTATGGTTATAACAATATCCATTTTACGAAAAAATTAAACGCTACCGTATCCAATTCTGGAAGAACAGACGATTATAAAGTACAAAATATTATAGCAAATCAATTGACTGCCATAGGATTCAACGAAATGATGGCAAATTCATTGACCTCTCCAGAATATGTAAAATTGTCAGAAAATCTTAGAGATGAATTTAATGTTTTGATATTAAATCCATTAAGCAATGACTTGGCAGTAATGAGACAATCATTATTGTTTTCAGGTTTAGAAGCCGTATCCTATAATATCAACCGTAGAAATTCCAATTTAAAATTATTTGAATTTGGAAAGTCATACCATAAACTACCATCAGGATATGATGAACCAAAACATTTAACCTTATTTACAACAGGGAATAGAAATGAAGAAAGTTGGACGAATGCTCAAAAACCTTCTGATTTTTTCTTGTTTAAAGGATATGTTACTACCATTTTATCCCGATTAGGAATTGATAAAATACAAAATAAACCAGTAGTTTCTGATGTTTTTGCAGAAGGAATTGCAATTACTTGTGGCACTGAAACTTTAGTAGAATTGGGAACCATTAAAAAATCAATCTTAAAGCATTTTGATATCAAACAAGAGGTTTTATTCGCCGATTTTAATTGGAATGTAATTTTGAAATCCCTGAACAACAAAATTAAGTTTACCGAAATCCCAAAATATCCTGAAGTTAGAAGAGATTTAGCGTTGCTAGTTGACGAAGCAGTTGCATTTGAAGAAATATACAACTGCGCACGCCAAACCGAGAAATCACTATTGAAAGACATAACGCTTTTTGATGTATATGTTGGGAAGAATTTGCCAGAAGGTAAAAAATCATATGCAGTAAGTTTTACCATTCAAGATAGTTCAATAACACTAACCGATGCTCAAATTGAAAAAATTATGAGTAAACTTCAAAGTAATTTTGAAACACAATTAGGAGCTCAATTGAGATAACAATCGTAACAAAACAATTCAATATCTAATAATTGAAGCTTGTTTTATACAAAAAATCCTAATCTTTCGATTAGGATTTTTTTATAATTTGAACGAAATATATAATTAAGAAAGTGCGGCTTTTACTTGGTCAGCAGCTTCTTGAAATTCAACAGCTGATAAAATTGGCATTCCTGAATTGTCAATTAATTCTTTAGCAATAACAGCGTTAGTTCCTTGCAAACGAACAATGATTGGTACTTTAATAGCGTCTCCCATGTTTTTGTAGGCATCTACGACTCCTTGAGCAACTCTATCGCAACGAACAATTCCGCCAAAAATATTGATTAAAATTGCTTTTACATTTGGATCTTTCAAGATAATACGAAAAGCCAATTCTACACGTTTTGCATCTGCAGTTCCACCTACGTCTAAGAAATTTGCTGGTTCAAAACCTGCATATTTAATTAAGTCCATAGTTGCCATTGCAAGACCTGCTCCGTTTACCATACAGCCAACAGTTCCATCTAAATCTACATAGTTTAACCCTGCAGCTTTAGCTTCAACTTCAATTGGATTTTCCTCGCGAACATCTCGAAATTCAGCATAAACTGGCTGACGGTATAAGGCATTGTCATCTAAATTTACTTTAGCATCAACAGCAATAATTTTATTATCAGATGTTTTTAATACTGGATTAATTTCAAACATGGAAGCATCGCAACCAATGTAAGCGCTATAAAGAGACGCTACAAATTGAGTCATTTCTTTAAACGCATTTCCAGACAATCCTAAATTAAAGGCAATTCTTCTTGCTTGAAACGCTTGTAATCCAACAGTTGGATCAATTTCTTCAGTGAAAATTAAATGTGGTGTGTGTTCCGCAACTTCTTCAATATCCATTCCACCCTCAGTAGAATACATAATCATGTTACGACCTTTACTTCTATTTAATAAAACTGACATATAAAATTCAGAAGTTTCAGATTCCCCAGGATAATAAACATCTTCAGCAACTAAAACTTTGTGTACTTTTTTACCTTCAGCAGAAGTTTGTGGCGTGATTAATTGCATTCCGATAATTTGACCCGCAATTTCTTCTACTTGTTGTAAATTCTTAGCAAGTTTCACTCCTCCACCTTTTCCACGACCACCCGCATGAACTTGTGCTTTAATAACGTGCCATCCTGATCCAGTTTCAGCAGTTAACTGTTTTGCTGCAGCAACCGCCTCTTGGGGATTGTTTGCAACATAACCACGTTGAATTTTTACGCCATAACTGGCTAATATTTCTTTCCCTTGGTATTCGTGTATGTCCATAATGAAATTTTTGACTTTTTAAAAGTGGCACAAAAATAACACAAATGAAGTTAAAAGCGAAATGTTTTGCCTTAATAAATACATTAAGAATTTAATTATTTTAAAAATCAAATTAACATTATGAAATTCTTAAATTCAATAGGAAATAAAAACAGTTTTGTCAGTTTAACAATCGTCTACAAGACACTATAACGATTTAGTAAAGTAATTAAAATGCTAAATTTTATGTGTTTTATCGGAAAAAATAGCTAAAAAACAAAAAACAAATTATGAAATCGTTAAATTAAAAGTCGAAAATTAAGCAATTGTTAATTTTTAAACTTTTAATTGATAGAGTAGCAAAAATTGTCTGATATTCTATTTTCATTTAATTATAATCATTGAAAGTAGTACTTTAGTAAAAAATTATAAAGCATGAAAGTTAAAGCACAAGGCCTCTATTTACCAGAATTTGAACACGATAATTGTGGTGCAGGATTTATTTGTAATTTAAACGGAATTAAGTCGAATGACATTATTCATAAAGCCTTAGATATATTAATAAAATTAGAGCATCGAGGTGCTGTAAGTTCCGATGGAAGAACGGGTGATGGTGCGGGAATTCTATTTGATATTCCTCATAATTTTTTCAAAAAGGTTTGTAATTTTGAACTACCCGAACCAAGAGAATATGGTGTAGGAATGCTTTTTTTGCCTAAAAGTAAAAACCAAGTAGTGTATTGCAAAACTACTTTTGAAACTGCTGTAAAAGAGCAAAATTTAACTGTTTTAGGTTGGCGAGAAGTTCCTGTTGATACTACAAATTTAGGAAAAATTGCTGCCGAAAAAGAACCTACAGTGTTGCAGGTTTTTGTTGGTAAAAACGGATTAGAACTCACAGAACCTCAATTTAACGCTAAACTATTTGCTGCAAGAAAAATATCAGAACACGCAGTTATAAAATCTAAAATATCACAAAGCCATCAATATTACTTTAGTAGTTTTTCAACTACCACCATAATTTATAAAGGGCTTTTGATGCCCGAAGATATCAGCCGTTATTATACCGATTTGTCTGATACGGATTTAGTTACTCGATTGGCATTGGTTCACCAAAGATTTTCAACCAATACGTTCCCGTCATGGGAATTGGCGCAGCCTTTTAGGTATATGTGTCACAATGGCGAAATCAATACGCTTCGAGGAAATATCAGTCGAATGCGCTCACGGGAAGAGTTGATGAAAAGTGATGTTTTTGGTGATGATATTAAGAAATTATTCCCAATTATATTAGAAGGAAAATCAGATTCCGCTTCGATGGATATGGTTATTGAATTATTATTAATGACGGGTCGTTCTTTACCAGAAGCAATGATGATGGTGGTTCCAGAAGCTTGGGAACGTCACCAAAGCATGTCAGAAGATAAAAAAGCATTCTACGAATTCAATGCCTGTATTATGGAACCTTGGGATGGTCCTGCATCAATTCCCTTTACAGATGGAAATGTAATTGGCGCTTTATTAGATAGAAATGGATTGCGACCATCAAGATATACTCTCACAAAAAGTGGTTTCGTAATTATGTCATCTGAAATTGGAGTTTTAGATATTAAACCCGAAGATGTTGTTCAACACGGAAGATTAGAACCTGGGAAAATGTTCCTAGTGGACATGAATGAAGGTCGGATTATTGAAGATGAAGAAATAAAAAATGCAATTGTAACCAAACGCCCTTACAAAAAATGGCTGGATGAAAACCTATTGCAATTGGCGAAAATTCCTTATACAGAAAATGAAATTCCTGAAGAGGTTATGGATTTTGAAACCCGTCAACGCCTATTTGGATATACTGTTGAAGATTTAAAAACCATCATAAATCCAATGGGAGCAACTGGTGCAGAGGCATTAAGTTCAATGGGAAATGATACGCCGTTAGCCGTTTTATCAGACCAACCACAATTGTTATACAATTACTTCAAACAGTTGTTCGCACAAGTTACCAATCCACCATTAGATGGAATTCGCGAAGAAATTATTACCGATATAAGTTTAGCAATTGGTGGCGATTTTAATATTTTTGATATTGAACCCAAACATTGCAAAAAACTAAAAATTCAAAATCCTGTAATTTCTAATGAAGATTTAGATAAAATTAGAAATATCAATCATACTGATTTTAAATCTGTTACAATTTCAACTTTATATGAAATTGAAAAAGGCGTAAACGGTTTAGAACGTGCTTTAGAAAAATGTGTTCAAGCTACTCTCAAAGCTGTTTCTGAAGGCTGTAATATTGTTATTATTTCGGATAGAGGTGTAACCGATAAATCAGCACCAATTCCAATGTTGTTGGCTTGTTCGTATATTCATCATTCCTTAAATATATTAAAAGCACGTTCAAAATTTGGAATCATAATTGAATCCGCAGAACCTCGTGAACCGCATCATTTTGCATTGTTATTTGGATATGGAGCTAGTGCAATTAATCCTTATATGGTAAATGAGATAATTCACAATCAGATTAATTCTGGATTTATTACAGGAATCAAAGCCGATTATGCCATTAAAAACTTCAACAAAGCGATTGCAAAAGGTATTCTTAAAATCATGAATAAAATTGGTATTTCTACTTTACATTCTTATAGAGCTGCCCAAATTTTTGAAATTTTAGGTTTAAATAAAACATTTACTTCTAAATATTTTCCTTATACGCCCTCAAGAATTGAAGGAATAGGTTTAATAGAAATTGAAAAAGAAGTCAAGAAAAGATACCAAAATGCGTTTCCAAATTCTAAAATAGCCAATTTATTACCCTTAGAAATTGGTGGAATTTACAGATGGCGAAGAAATGGGGAAAGACACATGTTCAACCCAACAACCATTTCTAAATTACAACAAGCTGTTCGATTGAATAGTCCTGAAAGTTACAAGGAATATTCAGATATGGTGAACGACCAAAGCGAAAATTTAATGACTATCAGAGGTTTATTTGAATTCAATAATTTAGATCCAATTTCGATTGATGAAGTTGAACCTTGGACAGAAATTGTAAAAAAATTCAAAACTGGTGCAATGTCTTATGGTTCAATTAGTCAAGAAGCACACGAGAATTTGGCTATTGCGATGAACAGAATTGGTGGTAAAAGTAATTCTGGTGAAGGTGGAGAAGATCCAAAACGATTTCAAAAAGACCTAAACGGAGATTCCAGAAATAGTGCTATCAAGCAAGTTGCATCCGGAAGATTTGGTGTTTCTATCAATTATTTGACCAATGCCAAAGAGATACAAATTAAAATGGCGCAAGGTGCAAAACCTGGAGAAGGCGGACAATTACCAGGTGATAAAGTAGTGCCTTGGATTGCAGAAGTGCGAAATTCAACTCCTTATGTAGGACTGATTTCTCCTCCTCCACACCACGATATTTATTCTATTGAAGATTTATCACAATTGATTTTTGATTTAAAAAATGCCAATCGCGAAGCAAGAATCAATGTGAAATTGGTTTCTGAAGTTGGTGTTGGAACAATTGCTGCTGGTGTTGCAAAAGCCAAAGCAGATGTGATTTTGATTTCGGGTTATGATGGAGGAACTGGTGCCGCACCATTAACATCTTTACAACATACAGGAATTCCGTGGGAATTAGGATTGGCGGAAGCCCAACAAACCTTATTATTAAATGATTTGCGTGGTAGAGTTGTTTTAGAATGTGATGGCCAACTAAAAACTGGGCGAGATGTTGCCATTGCAGCCCTATTAGGAGCTGAAGAATTTGGATTTGCTACAGCACCATTAGTCGCTTCAGGTTGTATTATGATGCGTGCCTGTCATTTAAACACTTGTCCAGTGGGAATTGCAACCCAAGATCCAGAATTGAGAAAAAATTTCAAAGGAACGCCAGAACACATTATCAATTTTATGTATTTTATAGCAGAAGAATTGAGAATTATAATGGCGCAATTAGGTTTTAGAACTTTGAAAGAAATGGTTGGGCAATCTCAAAAATTGAATGTCAATAAAGCAATAAAACATTATAAAGCGAGTGGTTTAGACCTTTCGGCAATATTATACAAACCAGAAATTGCAAATAAAGTAAGTAATTATAATGATTCTTGCCAAGACCATGCCTTAGAAAACGTATTGGATTTTGAAATTATTAAAGCTGCAATTCCATCTATTTATAGAAAAGAAAAAACACGGGTCAATTTCAAAATTAAAAATACTGATCGTTCTGTAGGTGCAATTTTAAGTAATGAAATTTCAAAAATTTACGGTGCTCAAGGGTTACCAGAAGACACTATCTTAGTTGATTTTGAAGGTTCTGCAGGACAAAGTTTTGGTGCTTTTGCAACCAATGGATTATCATTTAAAATTCATGGAAATTGTAATGATTATTTAGGAAAAGGGCTATCTGGAGGCAAGTTAATTATTAAAGTTCCTCCTACTGCAACTTTCAAACCAGAAGAAAATATTATCATTGGAAACGTTGCGCTTTACGGAGCTATTACTGGTCAAGCGTATATAAATGGAATGGCAGGAGAGCGTTTTGCCGTTAGAAATTCTGGTGCAACTGCAGTAGTAGAAGGCATTGGAGACCACGGATGTGAATACATGACAGGTGGAACAGTAGTTGTTTTAGGCAAAACAGGCAGGAATTTTGCAGCTGGAATGAGTGGTGGAATTGCTTATGTTTATGATCCAAATAAAACATTTGATGCCGATTTATGCAATATGGAAATGGTAGCCTTTGAGCCATTAGAAATTGATGATATTAGTAGATTAAGAAAATTAATAAAAAATCATTCTTTATTTACAAACAGCCCTTTGGCAAAAAGAATATTAGAAGATTGGGAAAACCAACAAAATAATTTCGTGAAAGTAATGCCAACAGATTACAAAAAAGCATTGCAAAAAGCAGCACAAACTCTAAAGGGAGAGCAGGAGTTGGCTCACAATTAAAAATTAGTGAAAAAATAATAATAGTAATTAACAAACAATATCCTCGGTTAGTTCCCCCTCTTTCGGAGGGGGTTAGGGGGAGGCTTATATGGGAAAAATAGGAGGATTTAAAGAATATACTAGAACCGACGAAAGTAACGTTGCAGTTGTAGAACGTGTATCAAATTACAATGAATTTACCATTCCATTATCCAAAGAAAAAATAAAAGAACAAGGTTCACGGTGCATGGATTGTGGGATTCCATTTTGTCACAGTTCTTGTCCGTTGGGAAATTTAATTCCCGATTTCAATGATATGGTACATCAGGAAGAATGGCAAGGTGCATTAGAAATTTTGCAATCGACCAATAACTTCCCTGAATTTACCGGTCGCCTCTGCCCTGCTCCATGTGAAAAATCATGTGTGTTAGGAATCATTAACGAACCCGTAGCAATCGAAAATATCGAAAAAAATATTATTGAAAGAGGATTTGCTGAAGGTTGGATTAAACCTCAAATACCATCAACAAGAACTGGAAAAACTGTTGCAGTTATTGGTTCCGGACCTGCTGGATTAGCTGCAGCACAACAACTAAATCGTGCAGGACATTCGGTTACTGTCTTTGAAAGAGACAATGCTATAGGTGGATTATTACGTTACGGAATTCCAAATTTCAAATTAGAAAAAGGAATTATCGACCGACGAGTAAAAGTCTTAGAAGCCGAAGGAGTTGTTTTTAAAGTCAATATAAATGTTGGTGTTAATTATAGCGTCGAGGAATTAAATGCTTTTGATTCTATCGTATTATGTGGTGGCGCAACAGAAAGTAGAAGTTTGCCAACAAAAGGAATTGAAAGTAAAGGAGTTGTGCAAGCAATGACTTTTTTAACGCAACAAACAAAATCATTATATGGGGAAACAATTCCAAATCAGATTTCTGCAAAAGATAAAAATGTAATCGTAATTGGCGGCGGTGATACGGGTTCCGATTGTGTTGGAACTTCGAACCGTCAAGGAGCAAAATCAGTTACAAACTTTGAAATTATGCCAAAACCACCCGTTGGTAGAAGTGCAAATACACCTTGGCCGTTCTGGCCGTTACAATTAAAAACTTCCTCTTCACATGAAGAAGGTTGCGATAGAAATTGGCTCATCAATACCAAAGAATTTATTTCAAATGAAAAAGGAGAATTAGTTGGATTAAAAACAGTTGAAGTTGCTTGGAAAATGGTTACTGGACAACGACCTGAATTAATTGAAAAAGAAGGTTCTGAAAAAATCTGGCCTTGCGAATTGGCTTTATTAGCACTTGGATTTACTGGTCCTGAAAAAACTTTAAGTGAACAATTGGGTTTAGAAATTGATATGAGAAACAACTATAAAGCTACTAATTATCAAACGAACAAACCTCATATTTTTACCGCTGGTGACATGCGTCGTGGGCAATCTTTAATTGTTTGGGCAATTTCTGAAGGTCGTGAAGCTGCGAGAGTTGTCGATTTTTACTTGATGGGTTCTACCAATTTACCTACAAAAGGAAATGGAGATCTTCCAAGTTTATAATAGTTTTTGTTAGGAATACAACAATTTGTTATTTTTTGTTATTAAAGTAAAATAGCTTTGATTACGATTGATATAAATCTAAATTTGCATAAAATTAAATAGCAATGCAACCACAAGAATTAGTAAAATTAGCAGAAGAATTTGGTAGTCCATTATATGTTTATGATGCTGAAAAAATCCAATCTCAATATAAAAGATTAACCAATGCTTTCGCTAAAGTGCCAAGGTTGCGCATTAATTATGCTGCTAAAGCATTGTCAAATATTGCTGTTCTTCAACTATTAAAATCTATTGGTTCTAATTTAGATACCGTTTCGATTCAAGAAGTAAAATTAGGTATTTATGCAGGTTTTAACCCCCAACAAATCATTTATACTCCCAACGGCGTTTCATTTGAAGAAATTGAAGAAGCTGCGGCACTTGGAGTTCAAATTAACATTGATAACCTTTCGGTTTTAGAACATTTTGGAACAAAACACCCAAAAGTTCCAGTTTGTATTCGTATCAATCCACACGTTATGGCAGGTGGAAATTCAAATATTTCTGTGGGTCATATTGACAGTAAATTTGGTATTTCAATTCACCAAATGCCTCATATCTTGAGAATTGTCGAAAATACAAAAATGCACATTAATGGAATCCACATGCACACGGGTTCTGATATTTTGGATATTGAAGTATTTCTTTATGCTGCAGAAATTCTATTTGAAGCAGCCAATAACTTCAAAACTTTAGACTTTTTAGATTTTGGGAGTGGTTTTAAAGTTCCTTACAATAAAGGTGATATTGAAACAAATATCGAAGAATTAGGAAAAAAATTATCAAAAAGATTCTTAGCTTTTGAAGCTTCTTACGGTCGGGAATTGACCTTAGCATTTGAACCAGGTAAATTTTTAGTAAGTGAAGCAGGATACTTTTTAGCAAAAGTAAATGTGGTGAAACAAACTACTTCAACAGTTTTTGCTGGAATTGACAGCGGATTCAATCACTTGATTCGTCCAATGTTATATGGTTCGCAACACCACATTGAAAATATTTCAAACCCAAAAGGGAAAGAACGTTTTTATACTGTTGTAGGATATATTTGTGAAACCGACACCTTCGCCAACAACCGAAGAATTGCTGAAATCAAAGAAGGCGATCTTTTATGTTTTAGAAATGCCGGTGCGTATTGTTTTTCGATGGCTTCCAATTACAATTCTAGATTTAAACCTGCAGAAGTTTTATGGAAAGATGGAAAAGGAATCTTAATTCGCGAACGGGAAACTTTTGAAGATTTATTGAAAAATCAAATTCTACTCAACAGTTAGATTTTTTTATTAAATAATATCCAGTTAACATTTAATATCATTCCTTTTTTTAACTTTGAAAAAAATTAAAAGTCAAAATGGACAGAAGGAAATTTTTCAAAAATGGTTCTCTCGCAGCTATAGGCGCGTCAATAATAAATCCATTTCAAAGTATCGGTCAAGAACTTGATTTTGATAGTTCCAATAAAAATAAAATAGCGAAAAATATTATTGTTATTATTAGTGACGGTATGAGTTCAGGCACGCTAAATATGGCAGATTTATATTTAAATCGAAAAACAGGAAAAGGTAGTAATTGGATTGAATTATATAAAGATAACCGTGTCAAAAGATCCTTAATGGATATGACCTCGGCATCATCAATTGTTACTGATTCTGCGGCCGCAAGTTCTTCTTGGGGAAGTGGTTTTCGTGTAAAAAATGGTTCTTTGAACGTTGGAGTAAATGGCGAAGAATATTTACCAATTTGGCAAAAATTTAAAAAAGCAGGTAAAATGGCAGGGTGCGTTACAACAGTTCCAATTACTCACGCTACGCCAGCAGGTTTTTGTATCGCTTCAAAAAGCCGAAATAGTCAAGAGGCTATTGCAGAAATGTACCTCGAATTGAAATTTGACATCATGATGGGCGGAGGCGATAAATTTTTCTCATCTGAAAACCGAAAAGACAAAAAAGATTTATACCAAGATTTCATATCAAAAGGTTTCAATGTAGTAAAAGACAGAGCCGAAATGCTATCTGTTGATAACAGCAAACCTATTTTAGGCGTTTTTAGTACCGACGGATTACCCTATTCTAAAGACAGGGAAAGTAGTTTGGAACTAACTAATTCTTCCCCAACTTTAGCAGAAATGACAGTGCGGGCAATTGACAAAATGAAAAATCATCCCAAAGGATTTGTACTGCAAGTTGAAGCTGGAAAAGTAGATTGGGCAGCTCACGCAAATGATATTACAGGATTAATTTATGATCAAGTAGCTCATGATGAAGCGATTAAAGTAGCCATAGATTTTGCTGAAAAAGACAAAAATACATTGGTAATTATAACTACCGATCACGGAAACGCAAATCCTGGTTTAATTTATGGAAAAAATGTAAATGAAAATTTCGATTCTATTCAAAATTACAAACAAACCAACGACTGGATTCTAAACGGGATTGGAAAAGAAACCTCTATAAGTCAGATAATAGAAAGAATTGAATTTGCTACAAAATTAGTATTACAAGAATCAGAAGCTCAAGAAATTTTGAGTTTTTATTCAAATATAAAAATTGAAGACGGGTTGTACAATCCTAAACATTTACCTTTTAAAGTATTGTCTGAAATTCAAAAAAAACAAAATTCTGTGGGTTGGATTAGTATGGATCATTCCTCAGATTACAGTGAATTAGCGATGTTTGGTCCTGGAAGTGAACTTCTAAATTCTTTTATTAAAAATACCGACTTGCATTATTTAATGTTACAAGCTGCCGAAGTTGAAAATAAATTTTAAATCTTATTAGTGGAATTTATATAATTTGAAAAATAACTGTGAAGACAAAAAAACTTTACTAATTATTCTGGCATATTAATTTCCAATTTTATCTCTTTTCTGGAAAGTTAACTATGTTGTAAACAATAATTACATTCTTTTGATTGATGTACAATTGCTTTCTATTGTCTTGATTTTTTCTAGTAATTATTGAAATCGTGAACGGTTCTCCATCAATATCTTTACAAACAAATGGATAAATTTCGTCGGTTTCGCTATCTTGTTTTTGTTCGTAATTTTGAATTTCATACAACTGAATTTCTTTAGAATAAACAATAATTCTATTCTTATCCGTATCCAAAGTAATTACAATATTTACAGCTTGTAAATCAGACCATTTTCCCCATGCTCCTTTATTATCTTTTTCTAAAACACTAAATCCTGTTGCTTCAAATTTATACGTTTGACCGAATGTTTTTTGAATTCCTACACTCAAAACAAGAAATAAGAGTAGCGTTTTTATTGTTTTCATATTTATATCTTTATTCAATTCTCTTAAATTTTATCTATTTATTTTATAGATTTTGAACTTCTTTCTTTGCTATTTCAAACTCTGAAACCATTTCATTTACAATATCTGCTGCTGATTTTATTTCGTGAATTAATCCTGCAATTTGACCGATTTCTAATTCACCTTCTACTAAATCGCCTTCAAACATTCCTCTTTTAGCTCTTGCTCTTCCCAACAACGTTTTCAATTCCTCTGGAGTTGGTGCCTTTTTGTATAATTCTTGAAGGTCGTCATAAAACTTGTTTTTTATCAATCGAACAGGAGCTAATTCCCTCAAAGTTAATTGTGTATCGCCTTCTTTCACATTAATAATTGTATTCTTAAAATTTTCATGAGAAGAAGATTCCTCAGAAGCCGCAAATCTTGAACCCACTTGCACTCCATCTGCGCCTAAAACCATAACCGCCAGCATTCCTCTTCCATTAGCAATTCCTCCCGCTGCAATTAATGGAATTGAAATTTTCTCTTTTACCATAGGAATTAATGTTAATGTAGTTGTTTCTTCCCTTCCATTATGTCCTCCAGCTTCAAAACCTTCGGCAACAACGGCATCGACGCCCGCTTCTTGTGCTTTTAAAGCAAATTTAGAACTGCTTACCACGTGAACTACAATAATTCCTTTTTCTTTTAGAAATGACGTCCACGTTTTAGGATTTCCTGCCGATGTGAAAACAATTTTAACCCCTTCTTCGACAATTATATTTATAATTTCTTCAATATTGGGATACAACATTGGAACATTTACACCAAAAGGTTTTTCCGTTGCTTTTTTGCATTTTTGAATGTGTTCTCGCATTACTTCAGGATACATTGAGCCTGCTCCAATTAACCCCAAACCACCAGCATTACTTACTGCACTAGCTAATTTATAACCACTATTCCAAATCATTCCACCTTGAATAATTGGGTATTTAATGTTGAAAAGTTGTGTGATTTTGTTCATTTAATAAATGGAATCTAGTGATTATTCGAAAGTTTATTGTTTTAATATTTTTCCAATTTTAGTTCCATTTGCAACAGCAATTCTATAAAAATAAACTCCGCTTTCTAGTGATTGCAAAGAAATGATTTGGATTGGATTATTGCTAATTTTATTGATAACTATTTGTCCTAAATTATTATAAATTGTAATTTCTTTAGAAGAACCTACTGTTGGAATAGAAAAAGTTACTTCATCTTTCACAGGATTTGGATAGACCGAAATTAAATCAGAATGAAATTGCATACTTGATAGCGCGATGGTTTGTGCCAATTGGAAGTCAGGAATTCCATACCCGTATTGAGGATTTGGATTTGTAAAACGATCCGCAGATTCTTTTATAAATTGTACTATTTGAGCATTTGTAAATGTTGGAAAAGCCTGCCAAAAACTTGCTACCATTCCTGCCGTAATTGGTCCTGAGAATGACGTACCACTATTTGTACCCACAACACCGCTTGGCGTTGCCACAACAGCATAAAGTCCTTGAGCCATTACATCCGGCTTTATCCTTCCGTCAAAAGAGGGCCCGATAGAACTAAAACTAACATAATTTCTTGAAGCATCAACAGCACCTACAGTTAAAACATTTACTGCATCTGCAGGAGCACCAATGTGAACGTTTGCAGAATTTCCTGAATTTCCAGCCGAAACAACTACAATCATTCCTCTGCTAAATGCAATATCGGCACCACGCGAAATGAACGTAGTTGTACCATTCATTTCAGAATAGGTATGACTATAATTCGGATTGTCATATCCAAAATAGCCCAATGAAGTATTTATTACATCAACACCTAAATTATCTGCCATTTCTGAAGCTTCAACCCAAAGTGATTCTTCTAAAGGGTTTTCAGAAGAATTGTCTTCTGTAATAAACAAATAATAGGATGAATCTGGTGCAGTTCCAACCAACTGATTGTCAACATACCCACCCATATTTGAAAGCACCATTGTTCCGTGTGAATCCAAAGAATAAAAATTGGAATTTCTACCCACAAAATTATAACCACCTAAAATTTGATTGTTGACTCTTAATCGTTGAAAAGGTTGTACCACATCTACACCAGGAAAACCAGCATCTAAAACAGCAATTATTTTTCCAGTTCCTGTATAATTTTGTTGGTGCAATAAATGACCTTTCAACATCTGAATTTGATTCGCAGAAGTGCCATAATTATAGGAAACTTGTGTTTCTAAAACCTTATTTACTGAATTAAAAGTAGTAGCATTTGAAAATCTTCCGCCCACATTCAAAGTGCGATTTGCAAATGAAACGTGATCTACAAATGAAAGTAATGTCAAGGCTTGAATATCAACTTGTGAACCACGAATATGCAAACAATTCAACCATTTTGATTTTGCCTTAACCGTTATTCCAGCAGTTGCAGTAATTTGGTCGATATAGGCTTGATGAATTGGAATATCTAATAAATCTAAAGGTATGTTTTGCATCGTTCTTCTGTCCAAAGCACGCTGAGAAAGCATTTGTAAAGGATTTGCAAAATAATATTGACTATCCGGTTTATCCTTAAAATATACCCAAGCATCTTCTTGTGAATAGCCA
>CAMCDQ010000039.1 GCA_945873505.1 Chitinophaga pinensis | reverse complement strand
CAGAAGAAGTTACAGAAGCTCCACCAGCTGACGCCGACACTACAGACGCTGCAGATGCTGCAGAATAATTTAAGCATTATTTAACAAATAGTAAGGACATACTTTAATTAGTTTGTCCTTTTTTTGTTTATTTTTGCATCAATTAATCTCTAATATAAAACTATGAAGAATCTATTTCTCGCCGCACTAATGTCTTTTATCTCTTTTCAATCTTTTAGCCAAACAACTGATGCTAAAAACACTTCTTCAAATTTTAATATAGGATATCAAGGTAATATAAATACAACTGGAATATGGGTTCCAGGGACTTATAAGCAAAACTTTATCGACGGAAGCGTATATCTATTTCCAAATTTTAACGGTCAATTTACAGTTATTACTAAAAAAGGAGATTCACGTAACCTTTTCAATTTGAATTATAATCTTAAAACACAAACATTAGAATCCTTTATTTCAAAAGACTCTGTTTTTCAATACGATTTAGATCAATTTGATTACATTATTTCTTCAAATAAAAAATATAAAGTTTTAAATGAAGCACAATTAAAAGGATTAGTTCTTGAAATTTTTGACGGTCAAAAAGTGAAATTATACAACGAAATTCATATTGAGATCGAAAAAGGTGTTTTAAATCCAATGACACAAACAATGATTAGCGAAGATAAATTTGTGCAAGTCTTCACATATTATTTGGTACTAAATGGCACCCAAGTGAAAATTAAACTCAGCAAAAGCGATATTCTAAAACAATTAATTGACAAAAAAGACGCGTTAAAGGAGTTTGCTTCCAAAAACGATTTGTCTTTCTCTAAAGAAGAAGACGTCAATAAGATACTGAAATATTACGATTTTTTATAAAACAAAAAGGACACACTTTAATTAGTTTGTCCTTTTTTTTTGGAGCGAATTTTTTGGCATTCTAAACCAATCGTATTCCTGCTGTACATTGCAATCCTCAAAATTGCTTCGTGCCTCACAATTTTGAGGGATTTCCATTTCCATCAGGGCTAAACAGATTTTTTTGGCTTCTCGAGAAATTAAATTTTCACAGCATCATATTTTAAATTAAATTTGCAACCACAACACAACAAATCCAAAATGAAGTACTCAAACAGAAAACCAGCAATTCTACTCCTCAGCGACGGAACTATTTTTCATGGAAAATCTATCGGCATCGAAGGAACTGCATTCGGAGAAGTTTGTTTTAATACCGGAATGACCGGATACCAAGAGATTTTTACAGACCCATCGTATTATGGTCAAATAATGGTAGCCACCAATCCACACATTGGAAACTACGGAGTTCACGAAAAAGAAGTCGATTCCGATGGAATTAAAATAGCAGGATTGGTATGCAAAAACTTCAGTTTCAACTATTCTAGACCCGATGCTTCTGAAAGTCTGTATGATTATTTTGAAAAAGTAAATTTTGTAGCCATTTCCGATGTCGATACAAGAGCATTAGTGAGTTACATCCGTGAAAACGGAGCCATGAATTCTGTGATTTGTACCGATGGAACAGCAATTGAAGAACTAAAAGCAAAATTAGCTTTAGTTCCTAATATGAAAGGACTAGAATTGGCCTCTAAAGTTTCTACAAAAATGCCTTATTTTTTTGGAAACAAAAACGCAACCTATAAAATTGCAGCTTTAGATTTAGGTATTAAAACCAATATCTTAAGATGCTTAGACACTAAAGATTGTTATATCAAAGTATTTCCATACAATACCCCTTTTGAAGAGTTAAAAGCCTTCAATCCCGATGGATATTTTCTTTCTAATGGTCCTGGCGATCCAGATCCATTAAAACAAGTACAAGAAGTGACGCGTCAAATATTGCAAACCAATACGCCAGTTTTCGGAATTTGTTTGGGACACCAAATGATAGCTTTAGCCAACGGAATTTCAACCTATAAAATGTTCAACGGACATCGAGGAATCAATCATCCTATAAAAAATCTAATTTCAGGAAAGGGAGAAATCACTTCTCAAAATCACGGTTTTGCCGTAAACAAAGAAGAATTAGAAAACCATCCAGATTTTGAAATTACCCATTTACATCTAAATGACGGAACAGTTGCTGGAATGAGAATGATCAGTAAAAGCTGTTTTTCAGTTCAATATCATCCTGAAGCAAGTCCAGGACCTCACGATGCAGCCTATTTATTTGACCAATTTATAGAAAACATAAAAACTTCAGTAAACTAAAACGTTTGAGTTAATAAGATTAATTGGTTTCAAATAATCATTCCGATAGTTATGATATATTTGCCATACAATTTACAAACTAGTATTAATCACTTATAAAAAAGAAAAAATGAGCATTATTATCAAAATTCACGCAAGACAAATTTTCGATTCAAGAGGAAATCCAACAATTGAAGTTGATGTAGTTACCGAAAATGGCGTTTTAGGAAGAGCTGCGGTTCCCTCCGGAGCATCAACTGGAAAATACGAAGCGGCAGAATTACGTGATGGTGGTAAAGCATTTCTTGGAAAAGGAGTTTTAAAAGCAGTTGAAAATGTAAATACCAAAATTGCAGAAGAATTATTAGGAACTTCAATTTTCGAACAAAATTTAATCGATCAAACTATGATTGATTTGGATGGAACACCTAACAAATCTAATTTGGGTGCCAATGCCATTCTTGGCGTTTCTTTAGCTGTCGCTAAAGCAGCAGCCAATGAATTAGGATTACCATTATACAGATATATTGGTGGAGTTTCTGCCAACACTTTGCCCGTTCCAATGATGAATATCATCAACGGTGGTTCTCATTCTGATGCGCCAATCGCGTTTCAAGAATTTATGATTATCCCAGTAAAAGCAGCAACTTTCACACAAGCAATGCAAATGGGAACGGAAATTTTCCACAACCTTAAAAAAGTATTACACGACAGAGGTTTGAGTAACGCTGTTGGTGACGAAGGTGGTTTCGCTCCAAATTTAGCTGGAGGAACGGAAGATGCACTAGATACAATCAAAAAAGCGGTTGAAGCTGCTGGATATTCTTTTGGTGATGAAATCATGGTGGCTTTAGATTGTGCTGCTTCAGAATTCTTTGTAAACGGAAAATACGACTATACAAAATTTGAAGGACCAACTGGAAAAATCAGGTCTTCAGAAGAACAAGCAGATTATTTAGCGGAATTGGCTTCTAAATATCCAATTATTTCTATTGAAGATGGAATGGATGAAAATGACTGGGACGGATGGAAATATTTGACAGACAAAATCGGACATAAAACACAATTAGTTGGGGATGATTTATTTGTAACCAATGTAGCGCGTTTGTCTACAGGAATTGAAAGAGGAATTGCCAATTCAATATTAGTAAAAGTAAACCAAATTGGCACCTTAACGGAAACAATTGCGGCGGTGAATATGGCTAAAAATGCTGGATTTACTTCAGTTATGTCACACCGTTCAGGAGAAACAGAAGACAATACTATCGCCGATTTAGCAGTTGCCTTGAACTGCGGACAAATAAAAACGGGTTCGGCTTCAAGAAGTGATAGAATGGCAAAATACAATCAATTACTTAGAATTGAAGAAGAATTAGGAAATACAGCATACTTTCCGGGTGTAAAAGCATTCAAAACAAGATAGTTTTTCTAAATAAATTTTTAGACGTCCAACGAGTTGAAATACGTATTGGACGTTTTTTTTTCTCGTTATTTATGAGATTTTATCTATATGTATATCAATTGTACAATTTTTATACATAATTTAACGAAATCGTTAGCGTATTTCTTTTATAATTGATATGAATTACCTTATTTTTGTTACTTATTATTTAATAAGATTATTTCCCGCATATTATGTCAAAAATAGCTGTTTTAGAATTAGAAGGTAAAAAATATGAATTTCCAGTATTTGTTGGAAGCGAAAATGAAGTTGCTATCGATATCAATAAATTACGTGATTTAACGGGTGCAATTACTATAGACCCAGGTTATAAAAATTCAGGTTCTTGCACAAGTGAAATTACATACCTAGATGGTGAAGAAGGAATTTTGCGTTACCGAGGCTATGCAATTGAAGATTTGGCTGACAAAGCAAACTTTCTTGAAGTATCCTACTTATTGATTTTTGGGGATTTGCCAACAAAATTAGAGTTAGAGAAATTTGAAAATAATATCAGAAAATATACATTGGTAAACGAAGAAATGAAAAACATCATTGATGGTTTTCCTAAAACGGCCCATCCAATGGGAGTTTTATCTTCTTTAACAAGTGCATTAACAGCATTTAATCCTAAATCGGTCAATGTTGAAAATGAAAAAGAAATGTATGAAGCAGTTTGTAAAACAATGGGTAAATTCCTTGTGATTGCAACGTGGACTTACAGAAAAAGCATGGGGTATCCCTTGAATTATTATGACAATACAAAAGGATATGTGGACAATTTTATGCGATTAATGTTTGAAATTCCTACAGAACCCTATACTTCAAATCCAGTTGTAATCAATGCGTTGAATAAGTTATTTATTCTTCACGGCGATCACGAACAAAACTGTTCTACCTCAACGGTAAGAATGGTTGGGTCTTCTCACGCAGGTTTATTTGCATCCATTTCAGCAGGTGTTTCCGCACTTTGGGGCCCGCTTCACGGTGGAGCAAACCAAGCTGTTCTTGAAATGTTAGAAGAAATACAGTTGAACGGTGGCGATGCCGATAAATATATGGTGAAAGCCAAAGACAAAGACGACCCCTTTCGTTTGATGGGTTTTGGACACAGAGTTTATAAAAACTTTGATCCAAGAGCCAAAATCATCAAAAAAGCTGCCGATGAAGTATTAGCAACTTTAGGAGTAAACGATCCGATTTTAGAGATTGCAAAAAAATTAGAGGCAGCGGCATTAGTTGATGATTATTTTGTTTCAAGAAAATTATATCCAAATGTAGATTTCTATTCAGGAATCATTTATCGTGCCTTAGGAATTCCAACAGATATGTTTACTGTTTTATTTGCAATTGGAAGACTTCCAGGTTGGATTGCACAATGGAAAGAAATGCGTGAAAACAAAGAGCCAATCGGTCGTCCAAGACAAGTTTATACAGGACATCCTCTAAGAGACTTTAAATCTATTGATAAAAGATAGATTATTTGATTAAAAAATGAGAAAGCTTCACTATTTGTGAGGCTTTTTTTTATATTTGTAGATAGTCAAAAATAAAATAGAATTATGTTGCCAATCAACGTACAAAACGAAACATCAAGGTTAAGAGCCGTAGTTTTAGGTTCGGCTATAAATAATGGACCTACTCCAAGTGTAAATGAAGCGTACGATCCAAAATCATTAGAACATATTTTAGCGGGTACGTATCCCTTAGAAGCAGATATGGTTAAAGAAATAGAAGCCTTTAATGCTGTTTTTCAGAAATACAATGTAACCGTTTATCGACCAAAACAGATAGAAAATTACAATCAAATTTTTGCTCGTGACATCGGTTTTGTAATAGATGATATTTTTATAAAAGCAAATATACTTCCAGATAGAGAACGAGAATTGGATGCCATTCAATATGTAATCGATCAAATCAATCCATTGAAAGTCATTCGCCCTCCAAAAGAAGTTCATATTGAAGGTGGTGATGTAATGCTTTGGAACAATTATATTTTCATTGGAACCTATAAAGGTAGCGACTATAAAGATTATATTACCGCAAGAACCAATTGGCAAGGTGTAGAATTTATAAGAAACTTATTTCCAAACAAAATTGTTAAAGAGTTTGATTTGGTAAAATCAAAAATTGAGGCTCGTGACAATGCCTTGCATTTAGATTGTTGTTTTCAGCCTGTTGGTGCTAATAAAGGAATTATTTATAAAAGGGGTTTCCGTGAAGAAGCGGATTATATGTTTCTCGTAAACCTTTTTGGTAAAGAAAATCTGTTCCATATTAAAAGAGAAGAAATGTATAATATGAATTCGAATGTGTTTTCAATTGCTCCTGACGTAGTAGTTTCTGAAAGAAAGTTCAAAAGATTAAATAAGTGGTTAAGAGCAAATGGCTTTACGGTAGAAGAAATTCCGTATGCCGAAATCGCAAAACAAGAAGGATTGTTGCGCTGCTCGACATTGCCGTTAATTAGAGAATAAATGTGTTTAAAGTTTAAAGTTTAAGGTTGTTGCTAACTTTAAACTTCTAACTTTAAACTTTAAACAATAAAAAAACATGAATCAAACTACCAATTCCATTTTAATGATTCGCCCAGTTGCGTTTCGAATGAACGAGCAAACGGCCGTTAATAATTATTATCAAAAAGTGATTGATGCTTTAGTGCCAGCTACAGTAAATGCTAAGGCACAACAAGAATTCGATGCATTTGTCGCTAAATTGACTGCTGTTGGTGTGGATGTGATTGTTGTTGAAGACACTCTAAATCCAGATACTCCAGACAGTATTTTTCCAAACAATTGGATTTCATTTCATGAAAATGGAGATGTAGCATTGTATCCAATGTTTGCAGAAAATCGTCGTCAAGAACGCCGCGAAGAAATATTGGACATTTTAGAAGAAAAAGAATTTTTTATAGAAAACATTGTCGACTATACTTCTGCGGAAGAAGATGGTTATTTCTTAGAAGGAACTGGAAGCATTGTTCTTGACCGAGCCAATGGAAAAGCCTATTGCGCTTTGTCTCCAAGAGCTGACGAGGAATTATTTATTGAATTTTGTGAAGATTTCGATATGAATCCAATTATTTTCGAAGCTTTTCAAACGGTAAATGGCGAGCGAAAATTAATTTATCATACCAATGTAATGATGTGTATTGGTGAAACCTATGCAGTAATTTGTGCCGATGCAATCGATGATAAAAAAGAACGGAAAATGGTTTTGGATAGCCTGAAAGGGGATGAAAAAGAAGTGATTTTAATTACTGAAGACCAAGTCAATAATTTTGCAGGAAATATGTTGGAAGTATTAGGTGCTAACGATCGAAGGTATTTGGTAATGAGTACATCGGCTCACAAAAGTCTTGCTAAAAAGCAAATAGCACAATTAGAAGAGCACGTTACTATTTTGAGTTCAAGCCTCGATACTATTGAAGCTTGCGGAGGTGGTAGTGCAAGATGTATGATGGCTGAAATTTTCTTGCCAAGAGAGTAAAATAAAAACAACACTTTATCGTACTTTTGTCAAATGAAAAATAAAAAAACTGTAGTACTCGGAGCATCAACAAAACCTGATAGATATTCCTTTAAAGCGATTACTATGCTTGTCGAAAAAGAACATACTGTTCTTGCTATCGGACAAAATACAGGAGAAGTTGCGGGTGTAAAAATATATACAAAAGCCATTCCTTTATCACAAATCAACACCGTTTCTTTGTATCTGAATCCTGCAAGACAAAGAGATTATTACAATTATATTGTCGAAGTCAAGCCAAAACGCGTGATTTTTAATCCCGGAACAGAAAACCCAGAATTTTATCAGTTGTTGAAATTAAATAATATAAAAGTAGAAGTTGCTTGTACACTGGTTTTATTGGCAACCAATCAATATTAGGTTTTTTAGGAGCTAATCCTGCTGTACGTTGAAATCGTGGCTTTTTTAAGAAAAAAAGCAACGGATTTCCACTGCCATCAGGGCTAAAAATCAGAACCTAAGAATAGCGAACAGACCAAGTGAATTTGAATTTAGTGTCTATAAATCAGATAATAGATAAACAGTCGTAATTATCAACCACTTCTCACAGTGACCTCACAGAATTATTGCAAGAAAACAACGAAGAAAAGAACGGCAGCAACCCCGATAGACGAGGAGGTACGACGAGCGACTTGGGTTGAGGAGAGATTGCCGAGGTAGTTTTCAAGATAATACTGTGCAGGCTTGATCTTTTTTGTTACTTTTTACCATTAAGGGAAAAAAGTAAAGATTAAAAAATAAGACTCTGTTTACCCATAGAAAATTAGGGCTTAAAATCAGAACTGCGTTTCAGAAGTCGCAGGTTTGCTAATCAACAACAATCCAATAAAAGTTATAAGTCCATTGATGATAATTAGTTCATTATCAATTACGTAACTTCCCAATAATAAGGATGAATTATAGCTTATCAAAAAGCAAATTGCAGGTGATAGCAAACAAATTAACGGAACCAATTTGTCGTGAACGGTTTTTGTTTTCATAAACAATCCAAAACAATACAATCCTAAAAGAGGTCCGTAAGTATAAGAAGCAATTTTGAAAATCATGCTCACCACCGAAGCATCATTTATGACATTAAAAAGCACAATTACCAGAAACATCAAAAGCGAAAACCCTATATGAACAAAGTGTCTTGTCCGTACCATATTTGGTTTTGCTATGTTTTCAATTTTGTCCATACCAAGAAAATCAACACAAAAAGAAGTAGTCAACGCAGTCAATGCCGAATCAGTAGTGGCAAAGGTTGCAGCTGTCAAACCCAAAAGAAAAACAATTGCAGGGATTAAAGTCAAATGATGAAATGCAATTTCAGGAAATAATAAATCGGTTCTTGGCTTTCCGGTAATTAAATCGGTAGGAACTGAAACACCATTTTTTTCCGCATATATATAAAGTAGCGCTCCCACACTTAAAAAGAAAATGTTAATTATCACAAATATTCCAGTAAAGGTAAACATGTTTTTCTGAGCTTCGCCAATAGTGGCACAACTCAAATTCTTTTGCATTAAATCTTGGTCAAGTCCCACCATTGCAATGGTTACAAATATTCCGCCTAGAATTTGTTTGACGAAATAAGTCCCTTTCATATAATCATCAAAGAAAAATATTTTTGAATAATTGCTGTTTTTCACTTCTTCAAAAGCTTCAAAAGCATTTAAATTCAAGCTGTTGCAAATGAAGAAAATGGTTAAAAAAACAGACGAAACCAAGAAAAATGTTTGTAAAGTATCGGTTATAATAATGGTTTTTAATCCGCCTCGATAGGTGTACGCAAATATCAAAAGCAAAGAAATTAAAACCGTTACTGCAAACGGTATTTGATAATAATCAAATACATAGCGTTGCAAAACGATTACTACCAAATACAATCGGAAAGATGATCCAATAGTTCTGCTAATCAAGAATATGGAAGCTGCCGTTTTATAACTAACAGTTCCCAGCCGTTGCTCGATATAACTATAAATCGACGTTAAGTTCATTCTATAATACAAAGGAAGCAGTACTTTGGCTATAATTAAAAATCCAATGGCATTTCCTAATACAAATTGAAAATATTTGAATTGATTTTCGGGATTCCCCACTTCGCCTGGAACAGAAATAAAAGTAACCCCTGAAAGCGCAGTTCCAATCATTCCAAATGCTACTAAATACCATTTTGAGTTTTTATTGGCTTTAAAAAAAGCATCGTTCCCACTATCATTTTTACTGACAAAATGGGAGATGAAAAATAGGATTCCGAAATAAACGATAATTAATGATAAAATAGCGATTGGAGTCATTCGATTATAATTTGTTTTTACAAATAACTTAAATAATTTTGAAATCTTCTAATTTTTGGAATTATAACTGCCACTTGTATTTGAGTTTTTGGTTAACAATCTATTTATTAGATAGTGATTTAATATTAAATGGGTTAGTTATACTTCAAAACAATAATTTTCTGAAGGGTTTTCAATAAATTATATTTAATTAAAGATGATTTAATGTTAAATAATATAAAACAACACTTTTTTTTATATATTTGTACAACTTAAATTTTAAAAAAATGAAAAAAATAACTTTTATTGCGATATTTCTAGTATCGTTTATTGGATTTTCTCAAGAAGAGAAAAAAGAAGAAATTAAAAATTGGACTATTGGTTTTGGTGTGAATTTTATTGATAATACGGGTTCGTTAAATAATCAGTTTTTGAATGTATCTGATCATTGGAACTCAATTCAGTCAATTTCAAAAGTAAGTGTTGAAAGAAGTTTTACAAATTTGTTCTCTGCGGAGGCTGCTTTAACAATTAATAAGTTGTCTATAGATAAGCTTCAAAATGGAACAACAATAGTTAGCGACCTTAATTACGCGGCAATTGATTTTAGCGGTAAATTTTATTTTGATGAGTTTATCGTTAAAAAGTCTAACATAGATTCCTATGTAATTATAGGAGCTGGTGTAAATTCTGCTAATTCTATTTATAATGGAACTGGGAATTTCGGTTTAGGACTTAATATTTGGTTTTTACCTAATTTAGGTTTCAGAGTTCAAACTATTGGAAAATATGCATTTGAGCAAAAAGAAATATGCAACAATCACATTCAGCACAGTGCAGAATTAGTATTTAAATTCTAATTACCACAATAATTTATTAGAAAAAACCACCAATTTATTGGTGGTTTTTTTTTCATTAAAAAGTAGGCTCAACAAATTGTAAAATTATCATATTGTTTTTTTTGTTTAAATCCATATTAACGAGTACTTTTGCTATTCAACATTGTTAACTAATCATGCTACATACTCTAATTTCCTCTAAAACCCATCTTAGAATTTTTATGTTTTTTTTCATTAAATCAGCCAAAAATGTACATTTGCGAAGTTTTGCTGAAGAAATGAATGAATTTACCATGCAACCACTTTATAATGCATTAAAAAATAGTATTTTCCAGCCTGTTGGTTTGGATGCTATCATGGAAATATTTGCCGCGGAAACGAATGTTAAAAATATACTTGTTTAAGGATGCCGTGGTTTGCAATATATACTCGGCCAAAAAACGAAAAAAAAGTAACAGAACAATTGTTAAACATGGGAATTGTGGCTTATTGCCCAATGGTAACTCAAATGAAACAATGGTCCGATAGAAAGAAGAAAGTGGAAACGCCTCTTATAATTTCCTATGTTTTTGTAAATATTGAAGATAAAAATAGAAATATAGTTTTTGAGGTTCCTGGGGTAGTGCGGTATTTGTTTTGGCTAGGAAAACCAGCTGTTATTAAAGATGAAGAGATTGTCTCTTTAAAAGAGGGATTAAAAGGAATTCTGACTTCTGTAGAAGTTGAAGGAATTCAGCCAGGCGATACCATTTCTATTTCTAAAGGTCCTTTTCAAGGAAAAGAAGGGGTAGTGTCGCAAGTGGAGAAAAATAAAATACGTTTGGTTCTTAAAGAATTGGGGGTTTTAGTTACCATTTCGAGAGCCAATTAAGCATTTTGCTATCTAAAGAAAGCACTATTTTAGATCAAAAAGCTTTAGAATAAATACGTTTTATTAAAGAGCAATTAAAAAATAATAAAGTGTAGTTAAAAAAAAAGTCCCGAGCTATCGGGACTTTTTTTTATTTAAATACTGCCAAGAGTATTCCGGCTAAACTGGCCAATACACTTGCAATTCCAACAATTTCTCCTGTGCTACTGGTTTTTTGTTTTTCCGGTTTCACAGGGACTAAAATTTTACTTCCAGGGAGTACTTTGGGATAATTTCGAATGCCTAAAAACGAACTAGTAGTGCTCGCCGATCCATTGGCATAAATAACATATACTTTTTTTAACCACCCTTTATCTAGGGTTCCCCCCGAGTTGTTGATGTAATATTTTACCCCTTTTCCGCTTTTATAGGGTACCTCGGTGGTAAACATTACACCACCTAAAACGGTTACGGTATAACTTTTATTCGGAATTTGTACCCCGTCACCCGCTTGCAAAACTAAATTACCTGGACGATTTGGATTTTGGTTAATGGCTTTCCAATCAATTGGAATGCTTAATCCATTTCGTATCACTCTAATGGCTTCTTTGTCGGCTTCATCCGTTATGCCACCGGCTCTTTGAATAAAATCCAAGACACGCTCTTCTTTTTTCAAGATAGCATAACCACCTGGATATAAAATTTCTCCAGTTAAATCAATCATCTGAGGAGTTTCAAAGGTTACAATGCGACGCACCACCACACGATCTTGAGGTTCTAAAATGAAAGTAGCTGCCGAATCTGGATTTTTTGGATCGATGGTAAGATTAAAAGTAACAATTTTTTCTTGATCGTTCGGGTTGTATACGGTATCTTTTTTATTTCGAAACACGGTAACCGAACTTGCTGCTAGCTCGGTGAAATATTCTGATTCTAACAACAAGTCATATAACGTCATTCCTGAAACATAGTTGAAAGAACCTGGCTTGCGCACTTCCCCACCAATGGAAACGGAATACCTATCCAATAATTCTTGATTGTAGAACACCATTATGATGTCTTCTTTTTGAAGTGTCATATTGGAACCTGCTTCTCCGTTTAATGCGGCTTTTAAATTGAAACTGATGTATTCTTTGGTCAAATCCTCTTTTTGACGTACTAGCGAGGCTTTGGCTAAAAAAACATTTTCAGCAACACCGTCGGCTTTTAGTACCAAGTCCTTTATGGTCATGGAACCCGTAAGTGGCAAACTGTATTCTCCAGGGCGGAAAACGGCTCCTTTAATTTGTACTCTATTTTCGTAACGCTCTAATATTTTGTCCACACTAATCAAATCCCCAGCTTTAGGAACATAAGCAGCAAAAGTGGTTTCGTTTAAATCGGTCACTTTTAATTCTACACTGGTTTTTTGTTTGACTAAAATTCTATTTTTATAAGCATTATCGGTAAAACCGGAAGCATAACGGATGATTTGTTGTAAATTTTCACCATTAACCACTTCAAAAATACCAGGGCGTTTTATTTCGCCTTCTAGAGTAATTCTTCCTTCGTAACTCGGAATACGAACCATGTCGTTATCGGTCAAAGAAATGTTGTCGCTTTGATCTCCTTTGGTTAAAAAACGGTACAAATCAATGGTGCGAATCACTTTATTATTTCGAATCAATTCGATTTTTCGGTAACTCCCAATATCGCTTGGACCACCAGCAACATGTAAGGCATTGTATACGGAGCTCATCGCGCTCAAGCGATAATTTCCTGGTTGTTGCGCTCCAATAATGGTCACTAAAATGGTGCGGTAGTTGGAAACACTTACCGAAAATTTACTACTTCCTGATGCTAGGGTGGTGTAAATACGTCCCACTTGTTTTTGAAGTTTACTTTTAGCCGCTTCAAAATCCAGTCCACTTATAAATACCTCACCTACATTTGGAATGTTTACGGTACCATTTTTTGAGATGGTTGCCGAAAAGCCAAATTGTTGTATGCCATACACATTCAAATCCAATTGATCGCCTGGGCCTAAAATATAATTGGGCGGCGTGGGCATGTTTTGATTGGGTTCAAACGATAAACTTTTGCTTGTAAACAATTCAGATCCAAATACAACGGAATTTTTTGCAGCCAATACACTTCCTTCTTGGGTGGTTCCGGATGCTTTTTTTTGTTCTACTTTGACTTCGGCAGGTACTACCGTATTAGATTGTAAACGAATTTTTAATTGCATAAATTCAGCAGCCGACATCCCTTTAGCTAAGGCCAAAGGTTCTGCTTGTTCTAGAGTCATTTGGTTGGCTTTGAGTTCTTTGCCAATTTTTGCGATTTCAGCCTCCGAAAATTGAGCGGCTTTAACCTGACTCAAATCTCCTTTTAAAAATTCTTGTCCAAAAGAAAAGGTGCTCAATAAGCCGAATAAACAAACAATTAATATACGCTTCATGTGTTGAATGATAATGGTTTTTGTGCTGCAAATATAATAAAAACTTTCATAGGTACCACAAGAGTATAATTATTGAAAATTGGCTATTTGACAACTTATTGGCCGGGGTTTCGGAAATAAACCAAGTATAAAACAAAACTACTTAAGGCCAATTAAAAAATAAATTCTTCAATCAACATTTGAAAGCGAGTGTTAGTGATCGCACTTTTTTTGCTATATTTCAAAAAAAAGTTTGAAATAAAAAAAATAAGAGTACTTTTGTTATTCAATAAAACTAAAATTTGTGTTAGCCAACCTAATAACTTCAAAAACCCGTATGCGCTTGCTGGTGAAATTTTTCATCAACGCCGCCAATGAAGGGTATTTGAGAGGATTGGCAACCGAAATGCGCGAAAACACCAATGCTATCCGAAAAGAGTTGAATAACTTGTCTGAAGCTGGTTATATTCTTCGAGAGGAACAAGATTCGAAAGTGATTTACCGTGCCAATAAGCAACATCCTTTTTTTTCATTGCTCCAGCAAATAGTCCGAAAACACATAGGCTTGGACGATATTGTTGAGGCGGTAGTTGGCCGAATGGGAGAGGTGCAACGCGTTTTTTTGATCGGCGATTATGCCAAAGGAATAGATTCCGGTGTGATAGAAGTAGTGATACAAGGCACAGTGATCCACCACCACTATTTGGAACATTTGAAAGAAAAAATAGAAATCGAAATTCAAAAAACCATCCTATTTCAAGTCACGCAACGATTTGAAGGGGATGGTTTATTAGTTTTTGAACTAGAATAAAAGGACCTACATAATAGGAGCTTGGTTGGAACACGTATTGTGACTGACCGGGCGAAGCCGTGGAGATTTTGATTTGAAAATGTTTTAATTTGAAAATTTGAAAATTCGTAATTTAAAACCCTTTACCCAAAACCTAACACCCTATACCCATTAACAAACTTGAAACAAAAAACAAACATAATAGTATCTGTAACCGGATTGGGCTATGTAGGTTTGCCCTTAGCGCTTGAATTTGCTAAGCAATACAAAGTAATTGGTTTTGATATCAATAAAGAGCGAATTGCCTTAATGCAAAAAGGTATAGATCCTTCCAACGAATTAACGGCAGCGGCTTTTGAAAATACAAACATCACTTTTACTTCTAATTTTGAAGAAGTTAAGGAGGCCAATTTTCATATTATTGGAGTGCCTACAGATATCGATAAGAACAAAGTACCTAATTTAAATCCGTTGTTGAGTGCGTCAAAAAGCATTGGAAAAATATTAAAAAAAGGCGATACCGTAGTATATGAATCTACGGTCTATCCTGGTTGCACAGAAGAAGATTGTGTTCCTGTATTAGAAAAATATAGTGGTTTAAAAGCAGGAATCGATTTTCATTATGGCTACAGTCCAGAACGAATTGTTCCGGGCGATCGCGTAAAAACGGTAGGTAAAATTTTAAAAATTGTTTCCGGAAACAATCCCGAAGCTTTGGAACATATTTCGGAAGTCTATGGGGCTATAATTGAAGCAGGTTTGCACAAAGCACCTACCATTAAAGTAGCTGAAGCGGCTAAAGTGATCGAAAATACGCAGCGGGACATCAATATTTCCTTGATGAATGAATTGGCGATCATTTTTGATAAAATGCAGATTGATACTCAGGCGGTATTGGAAGCTGCTGGAACCAAATGGAACTTTCACAAGTACCAACCCGGCTTAGTTGGCGGACATTGCATCAGTGTGGATCCGTTTTATTTGATGCACAAAGCTAAGAAATTGGGTATCGACCCACAAGTGATTGCTGCGGGAAGAAGAGTCAATGATTTTATCCCTACGTTTATCGCTAAAAAAGTCGTTCAATCATTAATTGAGCAAGATAAAAACCCAGGTAAATCTCGTGTGTTGGTAATGGGAATTACTTTTAAAGAAGAGGTTTCCGACATTCGTAATTCAAAAGTAATCGATTTGATAAAGGAATTAAAAGACTATTCTATTGAAGTAGATGTAATTGATCCCAATGCCAGCGCGATAGAATTGAAACAATATTACAATGTAAGTCTTCAACCCAACCCAACAGGGAAATACGACAGCATTATTTTGGCAGTAGGGCACAAGGCTTATCGCAACATGACCCCCTTAGAATTTGAAAAATTATCCAACGGTCCTGTGTATTTATTTGATATCAAAGGAGTTATGGATAGAAATGACTTCAAAAATTATTGGAGATTGTAGTTAATTAGTAAATTAGCCAATTTGAAGATTTGAAAATGTGCCAATTTTACTAAGGAGAAAAAGTAAAAGTAATAATTCAAAACCTTTTGCGACCTTTGCGAAATCTTTGCGACCTTTGCGGTTAAAAACAAAAAACAGTAAAATTCATAATTATAAACTATCAATTGTCAATTATCAATTAATAATCAAAATATGGAAAACGACGAAATTACACTAAAAGAACTCCTTCTTAAAGCCAAAGAATGGTATGTTTTTTTACTTTCAAAATGGAAAACAATAGTCCTAGCTGGAATCGTTGGCGCCCTTCTTGGTTTGGGCTATTCGTTTTATAAAAAACCCGTATATACTGCCACACTTACCTACGCTTTAGAAGATGGTAAAGCTTCTGGTGGTGGATTAGGAAGTTTAGCCAGTACTTTCGGATTGGACCTAGGCGGAGCTAGTGGAAATAGTGGTGCCTTTTCTGGAGGCAACTTAATGGAACTATTCAAATCGCGTGCTATGGTAGAGCAAACTTTATTGGCACCTGTAACACAAAACAACAAAACCATTTCCTTAGCTGAAATGTATATTCAAGAAAAAAAATGGCGGAAAAAATGGGAAGAAAAGCCAGCATTAAAAAACATTACATTTTTACCGAATGCCGATAAAACTAAATTTACAAGAGCACAAGACAGTATTTTTGGAGTAATTTATAAGGATTTATCTAAAAACGCCTTAACTGTAGATCAAAAAGACAAGAAAGTAGCCATCGGAACCATTACGTTAAAAGGCACCAACGAATATTTTGCACAACAGTTTACCTTGGCTTTGACTAAAACAGTAACCAACTTCTACATTGAAACCAAAAGCAAACGTGCTAAAGAAAACATGGACATCTTAGTACGCCAAACGGATTCGATTCGTGGTGAGCTGAATGGCGCCATTACCGGAGTAGCAGTTGCCAACGATAATACCTTCGGACTCAACCCAGCACTAAACGTAAAACGCGTACCTTCAGCCAGACGCCAAGTAGACGTGCAAGCCAACACCGCCATTTTAACCGAAATCGTAAAACAAGCCGAGTTAGCCAAAGTAACCTTACGTAAAGAAACCCCATTAATTCAAGTCATAGACCAACCGATTTTACCGTTACCAAAAGAAAAATTTGGTAAAGCAAAAGGAATCCTTTTAGGAGGCATCTTAGCGGTTTTTTTAACTGTTTTAGGATTGATTGTGAGAAGAATTTTTAAAGAGTTAAGTCTTTAGTCAATTTGATAATTTGAAGATTTGATAATTTGAAGATTTGAAAATTCGTTGTCTAATATAATAAGAAGTGAAAAGTGAAAAGTAGCAAAGTTATAAAGCAGCAAAGTTCGCTCATTCCTTCATTCGCTAATCCGCTAATCCGCTAATTAACTAATTCCACTATCGTCACTTCGAGTGTTTTTTATAAAATTGCCCGAGCTATTTTGAAAAAAATGTATCGAGAACAACTGAAAATAATTAGTCAATTAGACAATGTGCCAATTAGACAATTTGCCAATTTGACTCGAGGCAAAGCAGAAAAGAGCGCAGCTAAAATTTAAAATTCCTCGTTAAAAATAATAAAAGTCAAAAGTAATCCATAAAGACTAATAAGACGCAAATCCAAAATCGTAATTCGTAAATTCAAAACCCCTTTACCCAACACCTCACACCCAATACCCAACACATGAAAAAAGCCATCATAGTATCCGGATATTTCAATCCCATACACAAAGGACACATCGAGTATTTCAATAATGCCAAAGCCCTGGGCGATTATCTTATTGTGATAGTCAACAACGACAAACAACGGGCTCTAAAAGGCAGTAAAGAATTTCAAAAAGAAGACGAACGCGTGTTTATTGTGTCGAACATCAAAAGTGTAGACCAAGTGTTTCTTTCCCTAGATGAAGACCGCACAGTTTGCGCCACCATACAACACATACACGAACAATTACATAACGACTACCAATTGGCTTTTGCCAATGGTGGAGACCAAAATAACAACTCTATACCTGAAGCTCCTGTTTGTGAAAAATTGGGAATCGTATTATTGGATGGGTTAGGTGATAAAATTCAATCATCAAGTTGGTTGTTGAAATAAAAAAATAAGGGAATTTCAGTTGGTATTTGATTTTTTTAAGTTTATTTGTAAAAAACAATAAACTTTTTAAATAAATACTATGATAAAATATTATAAAATATATGGATTATATGGTTTAATTAGACTAATTAGAGATAAATTATATACTTATCTTTACTATCCAAATGCTAGAATAATTAGATTGCCTTTTTACATAAGAGGGAAAAAAGGTATAAGAGGCGCTAAATCTCTCACAACTGGAATAAATTTAAGAATAGATATTATTTTAAGTAAAAACTTCACTCCAATACTGCACATTGGAGACAATGTTCAATTTAATGATTATGTCCATATAGCCGTAACTAAAGGAGTTTATATTGGAGATAATACACTAATTGCTTCTAAAGTTTTTATATCTGACCATAATCATGGAAATTATACAAATGAAAATCAGACAAGCCCTAATACTCATCCCATTGAGAGAGAATTGTTTTCTAAAGAAGTAAGAATTGGGAGTAATGTTTGGATTGGTGAATTTGTATCTATTTTACCAGGAGTTACAATTGGCGATGGTTCAATTATTGGCTCAACAAGTGTCGTGTGAAAAGATATTCCAGCGTTTTCTATTGCAGTTGGATCACCAGCTAAAGTGATTAAAACATTTAACAAGGACACAAATAAATGGGAAATGATTAATAATAATTAGATGTATTTAATTGCCGCATTAGCATATGCTTTTTCAATTTTTATTGACATTTCTGTATATTACATAAAGTATTATATTCAAGACAATAAAAATATTCGATATATTTTGTCATTAATTAATATTTTTCAATATTCAGCTAGGGCATTTGTTTTAATTTTTGTTCCAGTAATGTCCTACCTTACAGAGACAGTAAAAGACAAAAACAAAGTGTGGGAAATTACTTTAATTACGCATGTATTTGTTGTTTTATTTTTGCTTTTGTTATTTCATAATAAGTTTACATTAAAATTTTCAAAAATTATTATTAAAATTTTAAATGTAATATTTGGCAAATCAAAAAAAATTGAAATTAATCATTTTAAACCAGTTAAAAAAAATAATAGTGTTTTAAAATCTTCAACATTATTATTTTTTTCAATATCCTATTTAGCAGGATTTTTGTTTTCATTTAGTATTTCATTTTTATATATATTTAGTTTTTATTTTCCTACCAAAGCATTAATGTTAAGTTCTTTTGCTCAAATAATAAATATGTTTGGAGCCCTACTACTAATTCTATTTATTGATCCAAAAATAATGAGTTTAATTGATAAAGAACAAGGCCTTTTCGAAATTAAGCTATTTACAATAAGTAGGATATTGGTACACATAACTTTAGTTATAATTTTGTTTTTGATTAGATGACATT
>CAMCDQ010000038.1 GCA_945873505.1 Chitinophaga pinensis | reverse complement strand
GTTTGCAAAACGAAACTTTTTTTGTTGCAAACTCGAGATTAACTTTATTTGGTTTTTACTAACCATAGAAATAATGTACTTTTGAATTAAATATTTCACAACCTTTGAGAAACGAGACTACAAAAATATCATTATTTATTCTAATTGCGGTAATTATATCTGCTTGTAACACTTTGAAAAGGGTTCCAAACGGAAAACTACTACTTACAAAGAATGAAATTTTAGTAAATGGCAAAAAGGAAAGTAATGAGGATGTAACAAATCAGTTGTATCAAAAACCAAATAGTTCGTTACTAGGTTATCGATTTAGGTTGAATATTTATAATTTGGCGGCGACCAATCCCGATTCAATTTATAAGTCGAAATTCATTAAAAATCCTGAGAAATATACCCAATTATCAAAATGGCTTTCCAAAAAACAAGTTGATCGATTAGGAAATTCATTTTACTATTCTGGGATTCACAGCTTTCTTAAAAAAACTGGAGAAGCACCAGTAATTTTAGATGAAAAAAGTGCAAATCGTTCCTTGCTAAGACTACAATCTTATTATTTTGATAAAGGGTATTTCAATATTAAAGGGGCATTTAAAATTGATTCCGTAAGCAAAAAGAAAGCCAGAATAAACTATTCCATTTCAACTGGAAAACCCTTTATTTTAGATACAATTTTAGTAAAAATAAACACGCCATTATTGGATTCTTTATATAAAATAAATAAAGGATTGACTTTTCTTAAATCGGGAAAACAATATAGAAAACTGGATTTTAATGCCGAAAGAAATCGAATTACAGCTGATTTCAGAAACAATGGCGCCTATTATTTTCAACAAAATTATGTAAATTATGCTATTGATACTTTAAATTCAAATAACAAAGCGAACATTGACATTAACATTGAAAATCAATCCATCAGAGAAGGCGATTCTACAAAGATTTTGCCATTTAAATTGTATAAAATTAGCGACATTAATATTTATACCGATAATTTAACTTCAAAAGACAAATCAACAATAACGGATAGTGTTACCTATAAAAACTTCAATTTATTTAGCAAATCAAAATTAAAATTCAAACCAAAAGCAATTACAGATGCTGTTTTTATTTCTAAGGGAAGTACTTTTTCAGATGTAAAAACTACATTAACTTCTAGGGCTTTAAGTGGATTACGTGTTTTTAACTATCCATTAATTCAATATGTTGTTGACCCAAAAGATGAAAATTCTTTAATTACAAATATCTATTTATCGCCAAGAAAAAATTTAAGTTTATCAAACACATTTGATTTCACGCATTCTGCGATTCAGGATATCGGTATGTCGTGGAGTCCCTCTGTTTCTATTCGAAATATTTTTCGTGGTGCCGAAACATTAGAAATTGTAGCACGAGGAAGTATTGGATCCTCAAAAGAAGTTGCCAATATAAAAAACAACTTTTTCAATGTTTCGGAATATGGTGTGGATATGAAATTACATTTCCCGAGATTGTTCTTTCCGTTAAAAACTGATAGAATTATCCCAAAAAGTATGTTGCCTTTTACGAGTTTTGCCATTGGATATGCCAAACAAGAAAACATTGGTTTAGACAAGCAAAATTTCACGAGTTCTATGAATTATAATTGGAATCCGAGGGAAAATATCAAAACCCGTTTTGAATTATTGAATGTACAATTTGTAAAAAATGTAAACACTAGTAATTACTTTAATATCTATCAATCTTCGTATAATTTACTAAATTCATTAGCACAAAATCCAACTTATGCCGTAAATCAAAGTTATTTTAATAGTGATAATAATTTAATTATTGAAAACGGAACTAATGGCTTTTCAAATGATATTTTAGGAGCAAATCCAACTATAATTCCAAGTGCAGCTGATTACAAAACAATCCGAAGTATTGAAGAACGCAGAAGTCGACTAACAGAAAATAATTTGATTGTGTCGTCAAGTTATAGTTATTCCGAAACCACAAAAAAAGATCAAAACGACAATGATTTTATGATTTTTAGAGGTAAATTAGAATCGGCTGGAAACTTATTATCATTGCTAGCGAACACTTCAAAACAGCTGAAAAATCAAGATGGAAATAATAGATTTTTTGAAGTTCAATATTCTCAATACATAAAAGCAGAAGGCGAATTTATAAAATTATGGGATTTGCGACGCAAAAGAATCCTTGCTATTAGAAGTTTTGTAGGAATAGCAATTCCTTATGGAAATTCAAATGATATTCCTTTTTCGAGAAGTTATTTTGCTGGCGGAACCAATGACAATAGAGCTTGGCAATCCTACGGATTAGGACCAGGAGCGAGTGGCGGCATCAATGATTTCAATGAAGCCAATTTAAAATTAGCATTTAGCGCTGAACTTCGATTTAATATGATAGGACAATTAAACGGGGCTTTGTTTGTAGATGCTGGAAACATTTGGAATGTTTTGGATAATGTCGAAGATGAAAAATCGGTTTTTAAAAATTTTAATTCTCTGAAAAATAGTGCCGTTGGTTCAGGATTTGGACTTCGATATGATTTTAATTTTTTCGTAATTCGTTTGGATTTTGGTTTTAAAACTTACAATCCTGCCGATGTAGAAAGCAACAGATGGTTCAGGGATTACAATTTTGCACATTCAGTTGTAAATATTGGAATTAATTATCCATTCTAATCTTATAAATTGTTAATTTTGCATCCTTAAACTTTTAAACAACACAAAATGTCACACAACATTAAAGCTGGAGTTGCAACTGGAGATTCAGTTCAAGCAATTTTTAGTTATGCCAAAGAAAAAGGATTTGCACTTCCTGCAATAAATGTAACAGGTTCAAGCACAATAAATGGCGTTTTGGAAACCGCTGCAAAACTAAATGCACCTGTAATTATTCAATTTTCTAATGGAGGTTGTATTTTTAATGCTGGAAAAGGATTGTCAAATGCCAATGAAAAAGCAGCTGTCTTAGGTGGAATTGCAGGAGCAAAACACGTTGATACTTTAGCGGAAGCTTATGGAGCAACTGTGATTCTTCATACAGATCATTGTGCAAAAAAATTATTACCTTGGATTGATGGTTTATTGGACGCAAGTGAAATTCATTTTGCTGAAACTGGAAAACCTCTTTATAGTTCTCACATGATTGATTTATCTGAAGAACCAATTGAAGAAAACATTGAAATTTGCAAAACCTATTTGGCAAGAATGAGCAAAATGGGAATGACATTGGAAATCGAACTTGGAATTACAGGTGGTGAAGAAGATGGCGTTGATAACTCAGATGTTGATAGTTCAAAATTATACACACAACCTTCAGAAGTTTCTTATGCTTATGAAGAATTGTTGAAAGTAAGTCCTCGATTTACAATTGCAGCATCTTTTGGAAATGTACACGGAGTTTACAAACCAGGAAATGTAAAATTGACACCAAAAATCTTGAAAAATTCACAAGATTATGTGCAAGAAAAATTCAACACAGGAAAAAACCCAGTTGATTTTGTATTTCACGGAGGTTCAGGATCTACGGTTGAAGAAATTAGAGAAGCGATTGGTTATGGAGTTATAAAAATGAATATCGATACCGATTTACAATTTGCATACACAGAAGGAATTCGTGATTATATGGTTAAAAATATTGATTATTTGAAAACTCAAATCGGAAATCCAGAAGGAACAGAACAACCTAATAAAAAATATTACGACCCAAGAAGATGGGTTCGTGAAGCAGAAATGACATTCAATGCGAGATTGGAACAAGCTTTCGCAGATTTGAATAACGTGAACACTTTGTAGTTGTTAGTTGTCAGTTGTTAGTTGTCGGTTCAATCCGATTGCCATCAACCATCAACCATCAACCATTAACAAAAACATAAATTATGCCTTGGTTTAAAAGAACAGAAAAAGGAATTACTACAGCAACAGAGGACAAAAAAGATGTTCCTAAAGGATTGTGGTATAAATCCCCAACAGGGAAAATTATCGATGCCGACGAATTAGCGAGAAACCTTTGGGTAAGTCCTGAAGATGATTTTCACGTTAGAATTGGAAGTAAAGAATACTTCGAAATTTTATTCGACAACAACAAATTCAAAGAATTGGATGCTAAAATGACCTCTAAAGACCCCTTGCGTTTTGTAGATACCAAAAAATATGCCGACCGATTGAAAGAAGCAATGGAAAAAACCAAATTGAAAGATGCGGTTCGAACTGGTGTTGGAAAATCTAAAGGAAAAGACTTGGTGGTTTGCTGTATGGATTTTGCCTTTATTGGAGGTTCTATGGGAGCTGTTGTAGGGGAAAAAATTGCTCGTGGAATTGATTATGCTATAAAAACCAAAACACCATTTGTAATGATTTCAAAATCAGGTGGTGCAAGGATGATGGAAGCTGCTTATTCCTTAATGCAATTGGCAAAAACATCAGCAAAATTAGCACAATTAGCCGATGCTGGAATTCCTTATATTTCTTTATGTACCGATCCAACTACGGGAGGAACTACAGCTTCTTACGCGATGTTGGGCGATATTAATATTTCTGAACCAGGCGCTTTAATTGGATTTGCTGGGCCAAGAGTGGTGCGAGATACTACTGGAAAAGATTTGCCAGAAGGATTTCAAACTGCCGAATTTGTTTTAGAACACGGTTTTCTGGATTTTATTACACCAAGAAAAGAATTGAAATACAAGATTAATTTATATATCGATTTGATTCAGAATATAAATGTGAGATAGGTTTTTTTATCATAAAGACACAAAAAAACACAAAGTTATGCTTTGTGTTTTTTTTTATGTTGTAAACTGAAATTACAATTTTACATTCCCGTTCTAATGGCTTCCACAGGATCTAATTTAGACGCTGAAATGGCGGGTAAAATCCCAGAAATTAATCCTATTAATGCGGCCAATCCGGTTCCTAAAAGGACATTCCCCAGACTAAGAACAAAATCAAATTCCAAGACATTGGTTAGAATAATTGAGATTATCCAAACCAGAAATAGTCCAATTAATCCACCAATTACAGACAAAATAACGGCTTCAAATAGAAATTGGAATAATATAAATCGGTTTTTGGCACCCAATGATTTTTGAATTCCAATTAAATTCGTTCGCTCTTTTACAGAAACAAACATAATATTGGCAATTCCAAAACCACCAACCAACAAGGAAAATCCACTTATTATCCAACCCACAACATTCATTTGAGAAATAATCCCGTCAATCAAATCAGTGAATCCTGATAAAACATTAATGAAAAAATTGTCGATTTCGCCCGTTTTCATTCCTCGATAATTTCTAAGTTTCTGAGTAAGTTCTGCTTTATACGCTTCCATATCAATGCCTTTTTCTGGCTTGATTAGAATTACTGGAGTCATCGCATCATTATTATCACCATACAATCTTCGTATAAAATTGACTGGCAAATAAGCCGAAGTATCATTATTATCACCAAACATTCCAGCACCTTGTTTTTTCAAAACTCCCACAACCGTAAATTTTTGACCGTACAAACGAACTTTTTTCCCAATTGGATTACTTCCTTCAAAAAGTCCCTGCGCAACTTCGTATCCTAAAACTACTAAAGCAGCTCCTGAATTGGATTCAGATTCGTTGAAAAACCTACCTTCATTAAATTCTAATCCTTGTATGTCGATAAATTCATAAGAAACGGGAACAACATTTACATCGCTGACCACATTTGCATCAAATTTTATCGATTGACTTCCCGTGAACATTTGGTAACACATTTTGTTTGTGTGGTTTACTGAGCCTTTCAAATACTCATATTCATCGTATTTCACATTTGGAAATTGCTCTCTTTTCCATTGTGGGATTTCGGACGGACCAAAAGAAAATCGCATTAGATATATCGTGTTTTTGTCTAAACTACTTAAATCTTTTTTTATTTTTCTATCTAAAGAATCTACTGCAGCTAATACCGCAATTATAGAAAAAATGCCTATTGTAACTCCTAATAACGAAAGTAAAGTTCGCAATTTGTTGTTTCGCAACGCATTCATAGCAAAACTAAAACTCTCTTTCAGTAACCGCAGATAAACAATCATATCGTGTGTATTTTTATAGCGTAAAATTCCATATTTTTTTCTCAATAACCTAATGGAAGTAATTATAAATTATAAATTATGAATGCAAATAAATCATAAAAAGTTGGAAAAGTAAATTTACAAATAAGTTGTTGTTTTCTAATCCATAAATTACCGATAAATCTAATAAAAAAACTATTTTTGCACTTTAAAATCTAACTACACAATGAACGCTACAAAAACAATTCAATCTGCCTTAATTTCAGTTTTTTCAAAAGACGGATTAGAGCCAATCGTAAGAAAATTACACGAACAAAATGTAACACTATACTCCACTGGAGGAACTGAAGATTATATAAAAAACTTAGGAATTCCAGTAGTTCCTGTTGAAGACGTAACTTCTTATCCATCCATTCTTGGTGGTCGAGTAAAAACATTGCACCCAAAAATTTTCGGTGGAATTTTAAACCGGCAAGACAATGAAAGTGATGTGCAACAAATGGAAGAATTCAATATTCCTCAGATTGATTTGGTAATTGTGGACTTATACCCATTTGAAAAAACAGTTGCCTCGGGAGCTTCTGAAGCAGATAATATTGAAAAAATTGATATTGGTGGTATTTCATTAATTCGTGCTGCTGCAAAGAATTTTAAAGACACTGTAATTGTTGCCTCAGTTAATGAATATAGTCAGCTTCTAGATTTAATTAGTAATCAAAATGGCGCAACTACATTAAAAGATAGAAAACTATTTGCGACGAAAGCATTCCACGTTTCCTCTCATTATGACACTGCCATTTTTAATTATTTTAATACAGATGACTCGAGCGATGGCGAACAGGCGAAGCAAACCTATTATAAAGAAAGTATTGCCGATGGACAAGTGTTAAGGTATGGAGAAAACCCTCATCAAAAAGGATATTTCTTTGGAGATTTTGATGCAATGTTTACCAAATTACACGGAAAAGAATTGTCTTATAATAATTTATTAGATGTTGATGCTGCGGTAAATTTGATATTAGAATTTAAGGATGAAACACCAACATTTGCAATATTAAAACACAATAACGCTTGTGGATTGGCTACGAAAAACACAATGGAAGAAGCCTATTTAGCGGCTTTGGCTTGCGATCCAACTTCTGCTTTTGGTGGTGTTTTAATTGCCAACGGGAAAATTGATGTTGCTACAGCAAATGAAATTAATTCCTTATTTTGCGAAGTGGTTATTGCACCAAGTTATGATGAAGAGGCAATTGCTATTTTGGAACAGAAGAAAAATAGAATTATCTTAGTACAAAATGAAGTAGAATTGCCAAAAAAACAAGTTAGAACTTGCTTGAATGGACTTTTGGTTCAAGATAAAAATTATATTACAGATAGTAAATCTGATTTAAAAACCGTTACAATTACAGCACCAACTTCTCAAGAAATTGAAGATTTGATATTTGCTTCTAAAATTTGTAAAAACACCAAATCAAACACGATTGTTTTTGCAAAAAATAAAACATTAATCGCTTCAGGAACAGGTCAAACCTCAAGAGTTGACGCATTGAAACAAGCAATTGAGAAAGCAAATACCTTTGGTTTTGATTTGAATGGCGCCGTAATGGCAAGTGATGCTTTTTTTCCTTTTCCTGATTGTGTAGAAATTGCAAAACACGCTGGAATCACCGCCGTTATTCAACCTGGTGGCTCAATAAAAGACGAATTAAGCATCAATTATTGCAATGAAAATAAAGTTGCAATGGTATTTACAGGAACACGTCATTTTAAACATTAATTTGTTTAACTTTGTAAATAATTTTTTTTTAAAACATAACTAAACCCTTAAAAGACTTATGGGATTTTTTGATTTCATGACTGAGGATATCGCGATAGACCTTGGTACCGCAAACACATTAATCATTCACAACGGTAAAGTTGTAATTGATTCACCTTCAATTGTTGCCCGAGATAGAATTACAGGCAAAATTATTGCTGTTGGAAAAGAAGCCAATTTGATGCAAGGTAAAACCCATGAAAATATAAAAACCATTCGTCCCTTAAAAGATGGAGTTATTGCAGATTTTGATGCGTCTGAAAAAATGATAAGTATGTTTATCAAAAGTATTCCTGCATTGAAAAAAAGAATGTTTACTCCTGCCCTTCGTATGGTGGTTTGTATTCCTTCTGGAATTACGGAAGTTGAAATGCGCGCCGTTAAAGAATCTTGCGAAAGAGTAAACGGTAAAGAGGTATATTTAATTCACGAACCAATGGCAGCAGCTATCGGAATTGGCATTGATATTATGCAGCCAAAAGGAAATATGATTGTAGACATCGGTGGCGGAACAACTGAAATTGCTGTAATTGCACTTGGAGGAATTGTTTGCGACAAATCGGTGAAAATTGCAGGCGATGTATTTACAAATGATATTATATATTACATGCGCACACAACACAACTTATTTGTTGGAGAAAGTACTGCTGAAAAAATAAAAATTGAAATTGGTGCCGCAATAGAAGAATTAGAAACTCCTCCAGATGATTATTCTGTTCAAGGACGTGATTTATTGACAGGAAAACCAAAACAAGTAGTAGTTTCTTATAGAGAAATTGCAAAAGCACTAGACAAATCTATTCAAAGAATTGAAGATGCGGTGATGGAAACATTATCTCAAACACCCCCAGAATTAGCAGCCGATATTTACAATACTGGTATTTATCTTGCGGGTGGTGGTTCTATGCTACGCGGTTTGGATAAACGAATTTCTCAAAAAACAGATTTGCCAGTTTATATTGCTGAAGATCCTTTAAGAGCGGTTGTTCGCGGAACTGGAATGGCGTTGAAAGATATTCCAAGATTTAGAAGTATTTTAATAAAATAATACGCATAGTAGATGCAGCAAATATTCAATTTTATATTTAAAAACAGTAGTCGCTTGCTGTTTTTGCTTCTTTTGTTAGTTTCGTTAGTCTTAACAATTCAATCGCATTCTTTTCATAAAAGCAAGGTCATTTCATCGGCAAATTTCCTTAGTGGTGGTGTGTATGAACGCATTAATCGCATAAGTGAATACCTAAATTTACAGACTCAAAATGAAATTCTTGCAACAGAAAATGCTCGTTTGAAAAGCTTATTATTCAACATCAAAGATTCTACTTTAGTTCCAAAAATCGACAGTATAAAAGGTGTTGACAAAGTAAATATCATCGTTTCAAAAGTAATTCATAACTCTTACAATGTTTATGAAAATTACATCACTATAAATAGTGGTGAAAAAGAAGGAGTTAAATCCGATATGGGAGTAATAAATAGTGCTGGAATAATTGGAATTGTTGATAGAACTTCACAAAATTACGCTACAATTGTGAGTATTCTAAATCGTAAATCACAAATCAACGCAAAAATCAAAAAAACAAACCATTTTGGTTCTTTAATTTGGGATGGAAAAAGCACCGGATTTGTTCAACTTATTGATGTTCCAAGATTAGCAGCCATTAGAAAAGGAGACACTATTGTAACGGGAGGACAATCTGTAATTTTTCCAGAAAATATAAACATTGGAACTATTGATAAAATTTTTATTGACAATCAAACCAATTATTATACTCTTAATGTGAAACTGTTTAATGACATGACAAATTTAGGTCACGTGTATATCATTAAAAGTAAAAATCGGGAAGAAATTATTAATTTAGAGAAAGAAACAAAAAATGAATAGCGCCTTTATAATTAATTTCGCTCGTTTTTTCTTGTTGCTTACCGCACAGATAATTATATTCAATAATATTGATTTGTTTGGCTATGTAAACCCTTATCCATACATACTTTTTATTATTTTATATCCTGTAAATGGAAGCAAACCTATGCTTATCATTTTAAGTTTTTTACTCGGAATAACGATGGATTTGTTCAGCAATTCCGGGGGAGTTCATGCAGCTTCTTGTTTAATATTAGCTTATTCGAGACCCTATATTTTTAAATTTTCTTTCGGATTAAGCTATGAATATCAAACCGTTAGAATCAATGATGTCTTGACGCCAGAACGATTTTCATTTTTGTTACTTGCCGTAACAGTCCATCATTTCACCTTATTCATACTAGAAGTATTTCAATTGACTTCGCTTTGGGATATTTTACTTAGAACTATTGTTGGAACCCTATTTACATTGCTAATTTGCATCGTCACAATCTACATTTTTAAGCCAAGCCGAAGATGAGAAAAGCGCTACTTCCAATCATCATTATTGTTGCGACTTCATTGCTTTTGATACGTGTTTTTTATCTTCAAGTTGTCAATGATACCTTCAAATTAAAATCAGATAATAATGCTATCAAAATAAAATATGACTATCCTGAAAGAGGATATATATATGATCGTTACGGAAAATTGTTGGTTGCCAATCAGCCCTCTTACGATATAATGATAATTCCCCGTGACTTAAAAAAAATTGATACTACTGAATTTTGTCTTTTACTAAATATTACTAAGGCGTATTTTGATGAAAGAATGGCAAAAGCTAAAATTTACAGCCCCAGATTGCCATCGGTTTTTTTACCTCAATTGAATAAGTTAGAATATGCTGCCTTTCAAGAAAAGATACGAAAATTTGAAGGATTTTATATTCAAAAACGTTCCTTAAGAGATTATCAGGTTTCGGTAGGAGCCAATGTTTTTGGATTTATTACTCAGGCAAGTGAAAGAGAAATTGAAAAAAATCCTTATTATAATAGCGGAGATTTAATTGGAAAACAAGGCGTTGAAGAAAGTTATGAAATCACTTTGCGTGGAGTAAAAGGAGTAAAATATATACAAAAGGATAAATTCAACAGAGAAATTGGCTCTTATAAAGAAGGCAAATACGACACTATTGCGGTGCAAGGTGAGGATATAAACCTATCAATTTCTGCCGAATTACAAAAATATGGCGAAGAATTAATGCTAAATAAACGAGGTGGAATTGTGGCTATCGAACCTTCAACAGGTGAAATTTTATCTTTGGTTACAGCTCCATCTTACGATCCTGCGATACTCGTTGGAAGACAACGTTCAAAAAACTATACTTTATTATACCGAGATTCTATCGCAAAACCTCTTTATGATAGGGGATTATTAGCCGAATACCCACCAGGTTCTCCTTTCAAAATTATGACGGGACTTGTTGGGCTTCAAGAAAAAGTAATTGATGTCAATACAACTTTTATGTGTAACCACGGTTTTAGTTATGCACGAGGCCGATTTCAAGGATGTCACTGTGGCGGAGGAGTTCGAGATTTACACGTAGGAATTTACAAATCGTGTAATGCCTATTTTTCAAATGTTTATTTACGAACTATCGCAAAATATGTAAAACCTACTTATGCAGTGGATGTATGGAGCAATCATATAAAAAGTTTCGGTTTAGGGAAATTTATGGGTTACGATTTGCCAACAGGTAAAAAAGGGAAGATACCAAATGCAAAAACCTATAAAAAAATGTATCCTGACTGGGGTTGGAGCGGAAAAACTATTATTTCAAATGCCATTGGTCAAGGAGAAGTTTTAATGACACCAATTCAATTGGCAAATATGATGGCAGCCGTTGCAAATAAAGGATACTATTATACCCCTCATATTATCAAAAAAATTGAAGGGGAAGTTATTGATAAAAAATTCAGAACAAAACATATAACCACAATTAATAGAAAACATTTTACTCCAATGATTGAGGGTTTGTTTGATGTTTACAATTCGGGAACAGCCTATGCTCTAAAAGTTGAAGGAATAGATATTTGTGGTAAAACTGGAACAGCCGAAAATTTCGCAAAAATTCGTGGTGTCAGAACAAAAATGGAAGACCATTCCATATTTGTAGCATTTGCGCCTAAAGATAATCCTAAAATAGCAATCGCTGTAATGATTGAAAATGGAGGTTATGGGGCTGCAATTGCTGGTCCAATTGCCAGTTTAATGATAGAAAAATACCTCAGAAAAAAAATCACAAGAACTGATTTAGAAACACGGGTTCTTAATATAAGTTTGCAAGGACAATATGCCAAATTAGGTGGATTATCTGAAGTTGTAAAATTAGAATTACGAAAAAAGGATTCCGTTTTAAAAAGTAAAATAATCATTCCAAAAATAAAAACAGAACCTTTAAAACAAAATTAATACGATATTAATTTCAAATGAAAAACCAAAGCGTAACGAGCAACTTAGATTGGATTAGTGTAACTATCTATATTATCTTAGTAATATTAGGTTGGTTGAACATTTATTCCTCATCCCTATCTTCTTCTGTTGAAGACGCTTCTTTATTTGATTTTAGTCAGATTTATGGTAAACAAATGATGTTTATTTTCTTTACCATTCCACTAATTTTTATGATTTTGGCAATCGACGGAAAATTCTATGAAAAATATTCAAGCGTCATTTATGGAGTTGCTTTAGTTTTATTAGCAGGTCTTTTTGTAGCAGGAAAAACAATAGCAGGACAACGTTGTTGGTATGCGATTGGGAGTTTTACAATTCAACCGTCTGAATTTGCAAAAGCAGCAACATCACTGGCTTTAGCCAAATATTTAAGTGATGTTCAAGTTAGTTTAAAAGATGTAAACAGACAGATTCAGGCATTAATAATAGTTTTTCTCCCTGTAATGTTAATATTGCCACAACCCGATCCTGGAAGCGCATTAATTTATAGTATTTTTATTATTGTTTTATATCGTGAGGGATTGCCTTCTTGGTATGTTTGGACTGGATTTATTGCCATACTCCTATTCGTTTTTTCTTTAATTTTCGAGCCGTGGGCTGTTGCTTTGATAGCATTAATTACAATAATAATAATTTATTTTAAAAGCAGATTGTCTGAAAGAAATTTCATTGCAAGTGCCTTAATTTTTGTGATGATTTCTGGGTTTGTATTTTCCGTAGATTATGTTTTTGACAACGTTTTTAAACAACATCACCGCGACCGTTTCAATATTTTATTAGGAAAAGAAGTGGATATGAAAGGTATCGGTTATAATACCAATCAATCTGAAATTGCTATTGGTTCTGGAGGATGGTTTGGAAAAGGATTCCTTGAAGGCACCCAAACTAAAGGAGGATTTGTCCCAGAACAACACACCGATTATATTTTTACAACTGTTGGCGAAGAATGGGGATTCCTGGGTTCTCTCCTAGTAATAGGGTTATTTTTAGGATTGTTTTTGAGGGTAATCTACCTTGCTGAAAGGCAAAAAACAAAATTCAGTAGAGTTTATGGGCAATGTGTCGCGGGAATTCTATTCATACATTTCTTTGTAAATATAGCGATGGTTGTGGGTGTTTTTCCCACTATTGGAGTACCACTTCCTTTCTTTTCCTATGGAGGTTCGGGACTCTGGGGCTTTACCATTTTATTATTTATATTTCTAAAAATGGATGCCAATAAAGTGAATGAGTGGTAGATAAATAACAGAAAAATAAAACACAAATTTCACAAATTTACACAAATAAATCTGTGAAAATTAGTGAAATCTGTGTTATACTATTTGAAGCACAGCTTCAATAAATTATAATTATTTATTTAAAACGCCCAAGCTTTATAATCACTTTTTTGTTCTAAATCCTTTTCAATAGCGTCATTTAGCTGGGGATAAAAGTCAATTCCAGTCATTTTTTCAAGCGAATCAACTGAAACTACAAACGTATATAATGGTGCTTTACTTTTTACACTCGGGACTAAAAAAGCGACCATTTTATACTTTCCTTTATAATTACAAAAAAGTACTTTATAAAAATAATTAGGAATAGCAACCTTTTCAAATCCAATTGTAGGCAAACCTTTTTGAAGAATTCCACCAGTAACCACATAAATTCCATTGTATTTTTGTGCCCAATACCTTGATTTATCTTCTAATTTTTTCCAAATTCCATTGTTGAAAACATGCTTTTGCGGAGAAATATTAGAAGTGAAAAAAGTTTCATCATAGGCCGATTTAGAAAATCTCATATCAGCTGCTGCGCACAAATGACCTCGATCATATCCTGATTTTATATAATTTTTGGATTGGGCAGATTCGGTTTTAACTTTTGGATCATCAATAAATCTTGGTCTTTTAAAATGTCCAATTCCTTCATCTGAACTTCTTAAAAAATAAGAAACCCATTCGGCTTGTTCGTACTTTTCATTGTATGAAAGTGCATAATATGTATGTTTAATAATTTGATGCGTGGTTGAAGTTGGCAAATAGGCAAATGGCGATTGTAGTTGGAGACTAACAATATTAGAAGTCGATTTTGAAAAAAATCCGAAACTTAAAAATATAAAACCAAATAGTAGAAGTATAAACTTTACGTTTTTCATAAAAAGTGAAGTGATAAAATGAAATTAAAAAAAAGTTATTTATCCTCTTTTGCCAAACCATACATTAAGGATTGAAAGACCGAAAGAATAATGCTAAAAAGCAAAGCCGTCCAAAAAGAATCTACGCTAAATCCTCCAACAATTTTAGAACACCATAAAATGATAATTGCATTTATTACCAATAAAAACAAGCCTAAAGTAAAAATTGTCACAGGAAGTGTAAATAAGACTACTATCGGTTTTATAAAAATATTTAACAACCCTAAAACTATAGCTACAAGAATTGAAGTGCCAAAACTATCAACATAAACCCCTTTCATAAAATGTGAAAGCAACATAACTAAAATTGCAGTAATCAGTATTTTAAAAAGTATTTTCATAGTTCAAATGAATTAAAATTTAATATAAATTTATGAAATAAAATTGATTCTTAAGCTTGTTTTAAAAATTTCAAGGTCAATTCTAAAAATTCTTGCGGTTTTTCGGCATGAAGCCAATGCCCAACATTTGAAATGGTATCGAATTCAACTTTTGGAAAATGGTATTTTATAGCTTCAAAATCAGAATCTAAAATGTAATTTGAGTTGCCTCCTCGAATGAATAAAGTAGGCATTTCAAATCGAGCGGTTGCTGCAAGAGCGGCTCCTATTTGGTCAATTTGGGTATTAAAAACTGATAAATTAAAACGGAAAGCCAATTGCCCTGGTTCAACCCAATACAAACTTTTTAATAGAAATTGGCGCGTACCAAAATCTAAAATGTATTTGGAAAGAATTTCCTCGACTTCGCCCCTACTTGGTTTTAATGAAAAATCTATTGCGTTCAAACCTTCCAAAATAGTTTGGTGGTGTTGCGGATAAAATTTTGGTCCAATGTCTGCAACTATTAATTTGTTTACCAATTCAGGGTATTTTGTTGCAAAAAGCATCGCTACTTTTCCGCCCATTGAATGTCCGATGCAATCAATTTTTTCTAAATTATTGGCTTTGCAATAGTCTAAAACATCTTGAACCATGACTTCATAATTGAAAATTTCAGAATGAAAACTTCGTCCGTGGTTGCGTAAATCAAGGAGATGCACTTGGAATCCTTCTTGTGCGTATTGCGTTCCAAGGGTTTTCCAATTGTCTGCCATTCCAAGAAATCCGTGGAGAATTATTAGCCTCCTAACCCCCAAAGTGGAAACTGAAACCGGTGGCATAATAATGCTATTTAATAGTGTTGTTGCCATTTTTTAAAATTCAATTTTGAAACGAAATTATGATATTTGTTCGGATTCGCGTGAGGGACGGAAGTGGAAATCCCACGTTTTTGGGCGTGGATTGCAACGGACTGCCCGACCCTTGTGGTCACGCCCAAATTATTATTTTAATTTTTGCAAATACATATTTACAACATTGTCTAATCCGAGATATAGCGCTTCACAAATTAAGGCGTGACCGATGGAAACTTCGAGTAAATTAGGGATGTTTTGCTTGAAAAAATGGATGTTTTCCAAACTCAAATCGTGTCCCGCATTGATTCCTAACTGTAATTCGTTAGCCAAATTTGCGGCGGCAATATAAGGTGCGATTCCGTTTTTATTTCCCAAACCGTATTCGTGGGCAAAACTTTCGGTATATAATTCGATTCTTTCGGTTCCAATAATTGCGGCACCTTGAATCATTTCCAAAGTTGGATTGACAAAAATAGAAGTTCTAATTCCATTTCTTTGAAATTCTTGCACAATTTCCGTAAGAAAATCCTTGTGTTTTATAGTGTTCCAACCTGCATTTGAAGTAATTGCATCGTCTGCATCGGGAACCAAAGTTACTTGCGTTGGTTTTATTTGCAGTACTAAATCGATGAAATTTCGTTCTGGATTTCCCTCGATATTGTATTCGGTGTAAACAATTTCCTTCAAATCTCGGGCATCTTGATAGCGAATATGACGCTCATCTGGACGCGGATGAATTGTAATTCCCTGAGCACCAAATTTTTGAATGTCTTTTGCAACTTGCACTAAATTGGGAACATTTCCACCACGAGCATTTCGTAAAGTGGCAATTTTATTAATATTTACGCTTAATTTTGTCATTGACTTATTTTATAAATGGAATTATAATAAATTCTTGACAAAAATACAAAGTAAAACAAGTTGATTTGTGCTAAATATTGATTATTTTGCAGTCGTTTAAACATTAACTATTTATGTTAGCTATTACCGAATATATTAACAATGATTTCAAGGCAATTGACAGTTTGGAGCGTATCGAAACTGTGAAAGATTTTTTTGATGAAGTTCATTTTTCTCACTTTCCAGTGATTGAAGAAGGAATTTATATTGGTAGTATTGCTTCTGACGATGTTGAAACTTTTGATTCCGATAAAAAAGTTTTGGATTATCGCTATTCGTTGGGAGGATTTTTTGCAAGAACAAGTATGTTTTGGATTGATGTTTTAGAAATTTTCGCAAGAAATAATACCAATGTTATTCCTGTTCTTGATGATTTGAATAAATATGTGGGGTATTATGAAATTACTGATTTTATAAAAAATTTCTATGAAACTCCGTTTGTAAATGAAGTTGGCGGCATTATAATTGTTGAAAAGCCAATCATTGATTTCTCAATGAGTCAAGTGACACAAATTGTAGAAAGCAACGAAGGAAAGATTTTAGGTTTATATGTTTCAGGAACTACACCCGATACTATTCAAGTTACAATTAAGATTGTTTTGGGCGGAATGAACGAGATAATTCAGTCTTTCAGGCGGTATGGTTTTGAAATTATTTCCGAACATAAGGAAGACGCATACCTTACGAATTTGAAGGAACGATCTGATTATTTAGACAAATATTTAAATATGTAAGAAAGTCGAAAGTTTTAATGTCTTAAAGTCAAAAGTCTAGAAATGGTAAAAAAATATGAAATTTGCTAATTACAATTAATTCCATATTTTATAAAAAGACATTTTATCACGTTCATTACTTAGATTTAAATTTACAATAAATAATATTATAAAAAATGAAAGTAGCGATTTACGGGCAATATTATCAAAACAGTACGGAGCCAATTATCCGAGATATTTTTGTTTTTTTTAATGAGAATAATGTCGAAATTATTATTGAAGCGGATTTTTTAAAGCTTTTATATGAAAAAGAAATTGTAAAAAAAGAATATAAAACCTTTCAGTCTTATAAAGAATTAGATTCGAGTTTTGATATTATGATCAGTATTGGTGGTGATGGAACTATTTTGAGAGCCGCTACATTAGTTCGTGATTCTGGAATTCCAATTTTGGGAATAAATGCTGGAAGATTAGGATTTTTGGCAATGGTTCAAAAAGACGAAATTGCACAATTTTTACAATTTGTAATTGAAAAAAAATACACTATTTCCGAAAGAAGCTTAATTAGTTTATCTAGTTTCCCAGAAATTTCAGAAATTGAAGATATTAATTTTGCGATGAATGAAATTTCTGTAAGTCGGAAAGATACGACTTCGATGATAACTATTGAAACTTATTTAGATGGTGAATTCCTAAATTCATATTGGGCAGACGGATTAATTATTGCCACTCCTACAGGTTCTACAGGATATTCCATGAGTTGTGGCGGACCTATTTTAACTCCAGATGTTAAAAGCTTAGTAATAACGCCAATTGCGCCTCATAATTTAAATGCAAGACCCTTAGTAATTACAGACGATACTGAAATTAAACTTAAAATCTCAGGACGTGAAGACCAGTATTTAGTTTCATTGGATTCTCGAATTGCATCTGTAAAAAACGAATCTATATTGACAATTAAAAAGACTCCTTTCAAAATTAATATGGTGGAAATTCAAGAAGAAACCTTCTTAAAAACCCTTCGAAATAAATTACTTTGGGGAGAAGACAAGAGAAACTAGAGTAATTATTCCTTCAAGCTTATACTACAATAGCTCAATTTTCGTTTTTCTATTAATTCTATAGTAGAAGAATCACTTTTTTTAATTATTGCAACCTAATATATTTATCAGAAATCCTATTTATTTACCTATTTAGATTCGATAATTGTTATATTTGCAAGCTATTTTCAAAAACCAATGAATAGAATTTGTATATTTCTTTTTTGCCTTATGGGCTTTACAGGTGTGAGCGCCCAAATTCACGAAGTTGGCGTGTTTGCTGGAGGTAGTAATTACATTGGAGATATCGGGCCAACAACCTACATCGATCCTAATGCATTGGCTTATGGATTGTTATACAAATGGAATAAAAGCCCGCGTCATTCTTGGAGATTTTCCTATACTCAGGCTAAAATCAAATCAAATGATGCTGATGCAAGTTCGCCTGGAAGAACACAAAGAGGATATAATTTTGAAAATAACATAAAAGAAGTATCTTTAGGGCTTGAATTTAATTTTTTTGATTTTAATTTACATGAATTTACACCAAAAATAACGCCTTATATTTATAGTGGGATTAGTTATTTTGCCTATGATGAATTATTTTATATAAATGGAGAGCCAAAAGTAGATTACACAAATGGCGCATTAGCAATTCCAATGACAATAGGAATTAAATCAAATCTATTAGAACATTTAATACTAGCATTTGAAGTCGGAACAAGATATTCAGTGACTGATAATATTGATGGGAGTAATCCAAAAAATGAAAATTTAGCTCCCTTGAAATTTGGGAATGTGAATAGTAATGATTGGTATGTTTTTTCAGGATTTACGCTTACGTATACTTTTGGAAATAAACCATGTTATTGTGTGAATAAATGAATTTAATAGATACCATTAATAAAGATAATTTACCTAAGCATCTAGCTATCATAATGGATGGCAATGGACGTTGGGCAAAACAAAAAGGATTATTACGAACATTAGGTCATGAAAATGGGACTAAATCCGTGCGTATTGTTGTAGAAACAGCTGCAAAGCTGGGAATTGAAAACTTAACCTTATACGCCTTTTCAACCGAAAACTGGAACCGACCAAAATTAGAAGTTGAATTATTGATGAATTTATTAATTAATTCAT
>CAMCDQ010000037.1 GCA_945873505.1 Chitinophaga pinensis | reverse complement strand
GCAATGTGGACACCAATATTCAAGCAGAATAAGAAACACGTGGTTAAAACTTTAGGGGAATACATATCTAATTTATCGAAATTTAAAGACTTATTAGAAAGTGATAATTATGATGCCGTTTATGAAGAAATGCAGAGTGTAAATAAAATAAAAGAGATTTTGAATAATTTCAATAACCAAAAATAAATAACATAAATAAGCAAAAATAAATTAAAATGGAGAACAAGAAGGAAATGAGAACGTGGTTAGATGAATTCAATTTGACACATCCGTTAGTAATAGCAGGACCTTGTAGCGCAGAAACGGAAGAACAAGTTTTGAAAATTGCACACGAATTAAAAAATTCGGATGTTAGTATTTACAGAGCAGGAATTTGGAAACCGAGAACGCGTCCAGGTGGATTTGAAGGCGTTGGTGCAATAGGATTGAAATGGCTTCAAAAAGCAAAGGCAGAAACGGGATTGTTGATGGCGACAGAAGTTGCAAATGCTGCCCACGTAAAATTGGCTTTGGAACACGATATTGATGTTTTGTGGATTGGTGCAAGAACAACCGTAAATCCGTTTGCCGTTCAAGAAATTGCGGATGCATTACAAAATACAGACAAAATTGTATTGGTAAAAAACCCTGTAAATCCAGATTTGGCTTTGTGGATTGGTGGCGTGGAGCGTTTGTATAATGCGGGAATCAAAAAATTGGGAGTAATTCACAGAGGTTTTTCTACGTATGAAAAAACGAAATACAGAAATATTCCAGAATGGCAAATTGCAATTGAATTGCAAAGTCGTTTCCCAGATTTGCCTTTAATTTGTGATCCTTCTCACATCACGGGACGTCGAGATATGATTTTAGAAGTTTCCCAACAAGCATTAGATTTGAACTATGACGGATTGATTATCGAAACACATATCGATCCAGATAATGCGTGGAGTGACGCTGCTCAACAAGTAACTCCAACGGCTTTAAAGCAAATTTTCAATGATTTAAGAATCAGAAAAATTACAACAGAAGAAGACGATTACAATACTGAAATGATTAAATTGAGAGCCAATATTGATATTGCAGATGCTAAATTATTGGAATTGTTGGGAAACAGAATGAAAGTTGCAGAACAAATTGGAGCGTTGAAAAAATCTAAAAATGTGGCTGTTTTACAAAATAAAAGGTGGAATGAAATCCTCGGAAAAATGGTGCTTGATGGCGAAGAAAAAGGATTGAGTGAAGAGTTTATTTTGAGATTGTTTAAAGCGATTCACCAAGAAAGTATAGGTCATCAAGAAAAAATAATGAATAGTTAATTAAATGTAGAATTATAAATTTTAAATGTTGATATCTGAAAGTTTTTTTTGTATTATTGTACTATTATTATAAACAATTTAACAAAACAAAAAATGAAAAAAATTATTTTATTATTTACTCTTTTTGCTGGAGTAAATGTTGCAAATGCACAAATTGATAAAATCTTCAAACACAGTGACGAAATTGTGGAAGGTAAAGTTATTCGATTAGATGAGTACACAATTGTTTTTAAATATGATGGAGAAGATGCGGAAAATACCATTGGTAAATATGCAGTTCAAAAAATTATCTACGGAAAGACAAAAAGACAAGAAGATATTACCGAAAAACTTGTAATTAATGGTGAAGATGATTGGGAAAAAGTAGTTATTTTGGAAGACAAAGGATATATTTCAGGTTTAAAAAAAGTAGGAGAAGTTAGAGGAAAAACTGGGCTAATCAATTTTCAAACTGGTAATACCGGCGATAAAAAAGCGCAGAAGAAATTGAAAATGGATGCTGCAAAACAAGGATGTCCATTTGTGTTGATGACTTCTGATAAAACTACTGTTGGTGCAAATTCTAATGCTATTGGTGGCTCGCAAGCTATTAAAACTGGGGTTGGATACAAATACTAATGCAATATCTATAATTTTACATATAAAGGCTGCCATTCGTTTGAGCAGCCTTTTTTATTGAGAGAAAATCTAAAATCTAAAATCTAAAATCGTAATTTTGCCTCATGACAGGACTCGTTTATAAATCTACTGGAAGTTGGTACACTGTAAAATCTGAACAAGGTGATTTTATAGAATGCCGCATGAAAGGGAAATTCCGAATTAAAGGAATTAAAAGCACCAACCCAATAGCGGTGGGCGATTGGGTAGATTACGAACTCGAAGAATCTTCCGATACAGTAACCGGGACAATCCATACCATTCACGATAGAAAGAATTATATCGTTCGGAAATCAGTGAATTTATCGCATCAAATGCATATTATTGCCTCTAATATTGATAGAGTATTTCTGTTAATTACTATAAATAATCCACCAACAACTACTAATTTCATTGATCGTTTTTTGGTAACCGCCGAAGCGTATGGAATAGAAACCGTTTTAGTTTTTAATAAAATAGATACTTTTGACGACGCTACATTAGACGAACAATTGTATATGCAGCATATTTACCAAGAAATTGGGTATCAATGTTTGCGAGTTTCCTCTACCGAAAAGAAAGGAATTGAAGCATTGAAAGAACTTATGATTGGCAAAGTAAGTATGTTTTCGGGACATTCTGGCGTTGGGAAATCAACATTGGTAAACGCGATGGAGCCTAATTTACATTTAAAAACAAAGGTTATTTCCGAACAAAGTAAGCAAGGACAGCACACAACAACTTTTGCCGAAATGTATGATTTGAGTTTTGATGCCCGAATTATCGACACGCCAGGAATTAAAGGTTTTGGAATTGTAGATATGGAAAAGGAAGAAATCAGCGGGTATTTTCCAGAGTTTTTTAAGCTGAAAGATCAATGCCGATTTAATAATTGTTTGCACAAAGACGAGCCGCATTGCGCCATTAAAAAAGCACTCGAGAACGACCAAATCCCTTGGTCAAGATATAATAGTTATTTGAAAATATTGGAAGGAGATGACGAAAATTACCGAACCGATATATATAATGAAGATAGAATTGCAAGTGATGAAACTAGGAATAAATAGTATTCAGTGTTCAGTTGTCTCAAACTTGTCATTTTATAGTAATTTCAAAAGTATTCAGTATTTAGATTTTTAAATTTATAATTCATCATTAATTTGAAAGTAATTTTACAAAGAGTTTCTTCTGCATCGGTAACTATTTCAGAAAAAATAGTAGCCCAAATCGATAACGGGCTTTTGGTTTTGGTTGGAATTGAAGACGCCGATTCTCAAGAAGATGTTCATTGGCTTTGCCAAAAAATTGTAAATCTTCGCATTTTTGCTAGCCCCACCCCAGCCCTCCCCGAAGGAGAGGGAGCGAAAAATGATGTTATGAATTGTTCCGTAAAAGATATTAAAGGCGACATTATTGTAGTGAGTCAATTTACATTGCACGCCAATACCAAAAAAGGAAATCGTCCATCCTATATTAAAGCGTCGAAACCTGAAATTGCCATTCCATTATATGAGAATTTTGTTCAACAAATGGAGTTGGAATTGGACAAAAAAATCCAAACAGGAAAATTTGGTGCCGATATGAAAGTAGCTCTTTTAAATGATGGGCCGGTTACGATAATTATTGATAGTAAAAATAAAAACCCATGAACCTGAAAAACTCACAACTCGAAGTTGACAATTGGATAAAAGAACACGGCGTTCGTTACTTTAACGAATTGACCAATATGGCACAACTTACTGAAGAAGTTGGGGAAGTAGCCCGGATTATTGCCCGTCGTTATGGCGAACAATCCGAGAAAGAATCAGATAAAAATAAAGACTTAGGCGAAGAATTGGCCGATGTAGTTTTTGTGGTTTTGTGTCTTGCCAACCAAACAGGAATCGATTTGCAAGCCGCATTTGATAAGAAAATGGATTTAAAAGCAATTCGTGATAAAGACAGACATCACAATAATGAGAAACTTCATTAATTATGAATTTACTACTAAAATCTAAAGCCTTACATCTAAAGTCTGAAATTAAAATAACGGGTTCCAAATCGGAAACCAATCGGTTGTTATTGTTACAAGCATTGTATCCTAATATTACTTTAGAAAACACATCTAATTCTGATGATTCAGAGGTTATGAGTTCTGCTTTGTCAACAAACAACCAACAACCAACAACCGCCAACCAAATAATTGACATTCACCACGCAGGAACAGCAATGCGGTTTTTAACTGCCTATTTTGCTTCACAAGAAAATAGAATTGTGACCTTAACGGGTTCTTCAAGAATGAAAGAACGTCCAATTAAAATTTTGGTTGAAGCCCTAAAACAGCTTGGAGCCAAAATTGATTACCTTGAAAACGATGGCTTTCCGCCAATAAAAATCACAGGACAAAAACTCACAAACAACAAGGTTTCGCTTCCAGCAAATGTAAGCAGCCAATATATTTCTGCACTTTTATTAATAGCACCAAAACTTCAAAATGGTTTGGAATTGACATTGATAGGGGAAATTACTTCCATTCCATATATCAAAATGACCTTGAATTTGCTTGAAGAAATTGGAGTTGAAACGGCATTTATTGGTAATATAATTATTGTAAAGCCTAAAACCCAAAACCTAAATCCTAAAACCCTAACCGTAGAATCCGATTGGAGTTCTGCATCTTATTTCTATTCCATAATTGCACTTTCAGAGGCAGGTTCGCAAATAACGCTTTCAAGTTACAAGCAAAACAGCTTGCAAGGTGATTCTGCTTTGGTAGAAATTTACAAAAAATTGGGCATTGAAACCCATTTCGATGGAAACAAAATGACATTGGTCAAACAACCAAATTTCAAACCCAAACCTTTAAACCTTGATTTAAATAATACGCCCGATATTGCGCAAACCATTGTGGTAACTTGCCTTGGTTTAGGAATTGGATGTCATTTGACAGGATTACACACTTTAAAAATCAAAGAAACCGACCGCTTGGAAGCATTAAAAACAGAACTTTCAAAACTTGGAGCTTCAATTTCAGTTACAAACGAAAGCTTGACATTAGCGCCTTCAAATAAATTAAATCCGAACCAAACCATCGCAACCTATAATGACCACCGAATGGCAATGGCTTTTGCACCTTTGGCGTTGAAAACAAATATTAATATAGAAAATGCCGAAGTAGTTTCTAAATCCTATCCCGATTTTTGGAAAGATTTAAAAAATTTAGGATTCGAGATTTCGTAACAAACCCCAAATTCATTGGTCATAAAGACGCTTTTTTTCTCCCTCTCCTTTGGAGAGGGTTGGGGTGAGGATAAATAAACGTCAAAACACTTGACAACGCCTATCTCACAATCGTATATTTGCACACGATTTAAAATTACGAGTAGCATAACTCATAATTTATAACTCATAACTTATAACTTCTTCTAAATGAAATTATCACATTTTCAATTCAATTTACCGAAAGAACTTCTTGCGGAATACCCAGCGGAAAACAGAGACGAAGCTCGTTTGATGGTTATCAACCGTGAAAAGAAAACTATTGAGCACAAAATGTTCAAAGATGTTATCGACTATTTTGATGATGGCGATGTAATGGTAATCAACAATACCAAAGTTTTTCCAGCCCGTTTATTCGGAAATAAAGAAAAAACAGGAGCCAGAATTGAAGTTTTTTTACTTAGAGAATTGAATGCCGAACAACGACTATGGGATGTTTTGGTAGATCCAGCACGTAAAATCAGAATCGGGAACAAATTGTATTTTGGCGACGACGATTTGTTGGTTGCCGAAGTAATCGACAACACGACTTCTCGCGGAAGAACCTTGCGTTTTCTTTACGACGGTCCTTACGATGAGTTCAGAAAAAAATTAACAGATTTAGGAGAAACTCCCATTCCAAAATACATCAACAGAGAAGTAACTCCTGAAGATGCAGACCGTTACCAAACGATTTATGCAAAAGAAGAAGGCGCCGTTGCAGCTCCAACTGCAGGATTACACTTCTCAAAACACTTGTTGAAAAAATTAGAAATCAAAGGAATTCAATTCGCCGAAGTAACCTTACACGTTGGTTTAGGAACGTTCAATCCAGTTGAGGTGGAAGATTTATCGAAACACAAAATGGATTCTGAAGAGTTGAAAATCAACCAAGAAGCCTGCGATATTGTCAACAATGCAAAACAAAAAAAACAACGTATTTGTGCCGTTGGAACCACTTCAATGCGTGCCGTTGAAAGTGCGGTTTCGTCTCAAAGAACTTTGAACACATTCGACGGTTGGACAAATAAATTTCTTTTTCCACCCCACGATTTCAGTATTGCAAATTGTATGATTACCAATTTTCACACACCAAAATCAACTTTATTGATGATGGTTTCTGCATTTTGCGGTCACGATTTAATGAAAGAAGCCTACGAAATCGCCATCAAAGAAGAGTACAAATTCTATTCTTACGGCGATGCAATGCTAATTATCTAATTATAATTCAGTTCAAATTATACCAAAAATCTCGTCAGCAATGGCGAGATTTTTTGTTTTAATTATTCTCCATTTTTAATCCTTAGCAGTATAATTTCTTTTTATTTTTCACTATTTTTACAACTACTAAAAAACCAACAATGACATTTCAAAATACCAAAGAATTTGCACAAGAATTGGATCGTCAAGACGAACTTAGTTCCTACAGAAATGAGTTTTGTTTTCCGCAAGTAAATGGAAAAAATGTTATTTATTTCACAGGAAATTCACTTGGTTTGCATTCAAAAAGAGCAAAAAAATACGTTGATGAGGTAATGACCGATTGGGAAAACCTCGCTGTCGAAGGTCATTTTTATGCCGAAAAACCTTGGTGGGATTACCACGAACGTTTTGCAAATCCGTTAAGTAAAATTGTAGGTGCACTTCCATCAGAAGTTACGGTAATGAATACATTAACCGTAAATCTTCACTTGATGATGGTGACTTTTTACAAACCAACACCAAAAAGATTCAAGATTCTATGCGAAGCCAAAGCGTTTCCAAGCGATCAATATATGATTCAAAGCCAAGTAAAATTTCACGGCTTAAATCCTGAAGATGCCATTGTTGAAATTCAACGTCGAGAAGGAGAACACAATATCCGACTTGAAGATATTTTAGCTAAAATTGAAGAAGTCGGTGACGAATTGGCTTTGGTATTAATTGGCGGTGTAAATTATTATACGGGACAAGTTTTTGATATGAAAACCATCACCGAAGCGGGTCACAAAGCCGGAGCTTACGTTGGTTGGGATTTGGCGCATGCCGCGGGAAACATTAAATTAAATTTACACGATTGGGATGTCGATTTTGCCGCTTGGTGTAGCTATAAATATATGAATTCAGGACCTGGAAATGCTTCTGGTTGTTTTATTCACGAGAAACACCACACCGACACAAGTTTATCGCGTTTTGCTGGTTGGTGGGGACATAATAAGGAAAGACGCTTCAAAATGGAACCTACTTTCGACCCAGTTCGCAGTGCCGAAGGATGGCAAATTAGTAATTTACCAATTCTATCACTCGCTCCTTATTTAGCATCTGTAGAAATGTTCGATGAAATTGGAATGGACGCATTGATTAATAAAAGGAATACAATCACTTCCTATTTAGAATTCATTCTACAAGAAATCAGCAAAGAAGTAAGCGGTTCCTTTGAAATTATTACACCTTCAAATCAAGAAGAACGAGGTTGTCAGCTTTCTGTATTTCTTCACGGAGAAGGGCGTTCCTTGTTTGATTATTTAATTAAAAATGGCGTAATCACCGATTGGAGAGAGCCAAATGTTATCCGTTTAGCGCCAGTTCCTTTGTATTGTTCGTTTGAAGATATGTACAATTTTGGTCAAATATTAAAAAATGGAATTGTAAAGTAATTTTTACCAATTATAACTTCTCAAAAACCTGTTCATTTATATGAACAGGTTTTTTTATTTCTCATTTTTCCAAAAACAGCATTATCAAATTTTTATTTTTTAATTTATATTTTAATATACCCCTAAAATTTATGGGGTGTAAATTGTAATTTCATAAAAATTTTATATTTTTTGATATTTTTTTAGGGGGTATTAAATCTTTTTTTACTTTTATTCCGAATTTAAATAAAAAAACAATGAGAAAAATTATTTTAAGTGTGATTCTAATCACGATTTTGGTATTATCCATTTTTTCAATTTATTTATTCCCTGAAAGTACTGTTTTAGGAGCGCATATCGTGCCTCTTAAATTAGATACTGGAGATACAGCTTGGATGCTTGTTGCTACAGGTCTTGTATTATTGATGACTCCTGGTTTAGGATTCTTTTACGGTGGAATGGTTGGTAAAAAAAATGTGATTAGTACAGTATTACAAAGCTTTATGGCAATGGTAATCGTAACTGTATTATGGGTTGTAGTTGGATTTGGATTGTGTTTTGGACCCTCAATAGGCGGTTTCATTGGCGACCCAACCTCAAATTTGTTCTTTAATGGAGTAAATGCAAATTCTGCTTGGGAATTAGCACCAACAATTCCATTTATATTATTTGCTTTATTTCAAGCAAAATTTGCAATTATCACACCTGCATTAATAACAGGAGCTTTTGCAGAACGAGTACGATTCTGGGCTTATTTGTTATTTATGGTTTTATTTATAATTTTCGTTTACGCACCACTTTGTCACATGACTTGGCATCCTGATGGAATATTCTTCGGATGGGGAGTTTTAGATTTTGCTGGAGGAACTGTAGTTCACATGAGTGCGGGTTGGGCTGCATTAGCTGGAGCTATATTTTTAGGAAAAAGAAAAGTTCAAAAATCAAATCCTGCTCGTATAACCTACGTATTATTAGGAACAGGATTATTATGGTTCGGTTGGTTTGGATTTAATGCAGGTTCAGCAGTTGGTGCTAGTGGTCTTGCTGCTCAAGCTTTAGGAACTACAACAGTTGCTGCCGCTGCTGCCGCAATGGGTTGGGTATTTTTGGACAAAATACTTGGACACAAACTTTCGGCAATGGGCGCTTGTATTGGTGCTGTAGTAGGTTTAGTTGCAATTACACCCGCTGCAGGATTTGTAACAATTCCTTCTGCATTGGCAATTGGTTTTATTGCAAGTTTTGTGAGTAATCTGGTTGTTAGTAAATTTCCAAAAGGTAAAGTGGACGATGCTTTAGATGTTTTTGCTTGTCACGGAGTTGGTGGAATGGTTGGTATGTTATTAACAGGAGTATTTGCTTCAAAATCGGTAAATGCAATTGTTGGTGATAATCAAGGATTAATCTATGGCGATGCAACTTTGTTTTTAATCCAATTAAAAGCCTTAGTTATCGTTTCTGTTTTTGCTTTTGCAGTTTCTTATGCTTTATTCTTTATTGTAAATAAAATCACACCTTTAAGAGTTAGTGAAGAAAAAGAAGAACTAGGTTTAGATATTTCTCAACACGGAGAATTTCTATAAAACCTGCTTCTAAGCAATAGTAAACCTGTTTTATTCTGTATTAAAAATTTCCGTTTTCAAATTTATGAAAATGACGGAACTGGAATTTTTATGCCAATTTTTAAATATAAATCACAAATAAATATAATTTCAAATCTATTATTAATAATTAATTTTTTAAACATGAAAAATACCCTTAACATTAAATCGACTTTATTTTCAACGGCATTATTTTTAACGGCTTTCGCCAATATTTATGCGCAAGATGCAACACCACCAGCAACAGTTTTTGCAGGATCTGTGGATATGTATTACAAATATGATTTTTCAAAATTCGATAATAGTAAAACGAGTTTTACCAGATCGAATGATTCATTTGAATTAGGAATGGCTTCTATCGAGGCTTCGCACAAAATTGGAAAAGCGTCTGTTTTTGTAGATTTAGGATTCGGAACAAGAGCTTCTGAATTTACTTATAATGATGCTTCTACAACTTTCATGGTGAAGCAAATGTACGTAAATTACGATTTTTCTCCAAGTTTCAAAGTAACTGCGGGTAGTTTTGGAACACATGTTGGTTATGAATTGTTAGATGCAATTGACAATAAAAACTACAGTATGTCTTACGCTTTTACAAACGGACCTTTCTTTAATACAGGAGTGAAGGCACAATATACTGTTGGAAAATATAACTTTATGGCAGGTGTTACCAATCCAACAGATTTTAAATCATCGGTGAGTGCGGGTTCAACCCAAAAAACAGTTATTGCTCAATTGGGTTACACTGGGGAAACTGGAAGTGCCTTTTTTAATTTTACTTCTGGGAGTTTAAACCCAATTTCTACTGCTAATAAAACCCAATTTGATTTTGTAGCATCAAAGAAAGTTAGTGACAAACTATCATTAGGTTTCAATGGAACCTATTCAATAACAACTGACGATGTTGTAGATGGAAATAATTCTTGGTATTCAGTTATTGGTTATGCGAATATAACCTTAAAGAAAAACCTAAGTTTAGCATACAGAGCAGAATATTTTGATGATAAAGACGGTGTAGTTGGATTGGCTGCAAATGTATTTGCAAACACACTTTCATTAAATTTCAAAGAAGGAAATTTAACTTTCATTCCAGAATTTAGATTGGATAGCGCTTCAGAAAAGATTTTCACTGACGGTGCGCCTCAAAAAACTACTGCTTATATTTTATTGGCAACAACGTATTCATTTTAATTTCTGAGTTTTTAATTTTTTGTTTTTAAAGACCCGATTTATTCGGGTCTTTTTTTGATAATTAATGTCTCAATTAAAAAAAAATAACCTCTTAATTGCTTAAGAGGTTATTTTTGTGGAATCGCCGGGAATCGAACCCGGGTCCAAACAAGCAACTAAAAAACTTTCTACACGCTTATTTCCTGATTGAATTTTCGATGTTGTGTTTGACCAGAAACAGTCGCACAACACGTATCTTCTTAATTTCGAAATCCACCCGAAGCTCATGGAAATCTAGGTTTAAATTTACGATTCACCTTTATCGACCGCTATAAACCAAAGCTTTCGAGGGGAATCCTGCTTCCGCGCCTTGCGCGGACGAGGCTAATCTTACTTTAATTCAGATTATGCAGCAAGAGCGTAGTTTCCTTCGCCGTGTATGTGTTTTGAAACCTTTTATTAACGAGAATTGTCCCAGTTCTCGACGTGCTTACTTCTCAATTCGACTTGCTGTCAAAACCAGTCGACCCCAAATAGAGCTGCAAAGATACGATATAAATGAATTATTAATTATTAATTATGAATTATAAGTTATGAGTTTGTGAAAGATTTCAGATTCTCGAATAACCGAATAACCGAATCAACGATTAAACGCTTTTTCGACACGTTTTCGTCTTTCATCTCTTTGTCTATTATCTAACAGTCTATTATCTTTACAACTCCAACTCATCCTCCACTTTAAATGGATAATCTCCAAATAAAGGCGCAAGATTCCGAATTTTATAAACGTTTTTGGAACATTTATTAGTTAAGGCAATAATCATTACATTTTCCTTTTGTAGCGTTACATAAGACGACATATTTCCGTGCCACCAACCGTTATGGAAGTAAAAATTCTGACCAGTTTCAAAATTAATCATTCGAATTCCAAGTCCGTAATTCTTTTGTCCTTTATGCTCATTACTACAACCTTTGTAGATTTGACTTCTCAATTCTGGACTCAAAAAATAATTAGAATTTCGTGCCATATCAAATTTTAGCAAATCTCGGGGAGTAGAAAATATATTTTTATCTCCATAAATGGCATCTAAATAATCAAATGCTATTTGTTGTCCGTTATTTCTATACGATGGCGTAACTACATTTTTGTCCTTTTGATAATCGTAAACAAAAGTATTTGTCATTCCGAGTGGCTCAAAAATCATCGTTTTCATCGCTTCACTAAACCTTTTCCCAGTTACCTTTTCAATCACTAAAGCCAACATCGCATAATTGGTATTGCAATAGCCAAAACGAGTATTTGCTTTGTATTCTAAACTGATTTTTTTAGTAATCATCACATTCAAAACATCTTGATTGCTCATAATTTTGTGTGTGTCCCAAATCCCTCTTTCATTCGTGAAATACCCATAATTCCGCATCCCGCTTCTGTGACTTAATAGGTTTTTTATTGTGATTTCAGGATAAGGAAATCCTTTTAATATGGAAGTTACTTTTTGGTCTAATCCCAATTTTCCAACATTAATAAGTTTTAATATTGCGGTAGCCGTTAACACTTTACTTACCGATGCAATGTGAATGGGAGTTTCACTTGTAATTGGCGTTTTCTTTTTAATATCGCCAAAACCAACATAGTTTTCGTAGATTATTTGCCCATCTTTAGCTACCAAAAAGCTTATATTGTTGTTTTTTGAAGGCCAGTTTTTATTGAAGAAATGTGCAATCGTATTCTTTTTCGAATTGATATAGGAATCAGATAATACTGGAAAAACAGTATCAGAGGGTTTCATTTTTATCGATGCTACATCTGATGTAATATGTTTTTTATCTTGACTATTACAAGACAAACATAGAAATAATAATATGGCAATTTTTATAAGGGAAAATGCTGGTTTTAGTGTCATTTTGGATAGGTAAGAAGCAAATATAAAGGAAAGTTATTTAGTATCAAACACTAATTTTTTTTATCGATTTGTACATTATAAATTATTTTTGATTTAATATATTGATATTCAATAAGTAATAGCTTTTCTTTTATTTGAAATAAATTTTGACAACGATTTAGTTAATCTTACTTTTGGCACCAAATAATATGGAATATAAAATGAAGTTTGGAATCATAAAAGAAAAAAAAAATCCACCAGATAGAAGAGTAGTTTTCTCTCCTGATGAATTGGTGTTATTGCAACATAAATATCCAGAAGCTGAAATTAAAGTTGAAAGTTCTGACATCCGAATTTTCACAGATGAACAGTATTCGAATTTGGGAATTGAAGTTTCAAATGATATCATCGATTGTGATGTTATATTTGGAGTGAAAGAAGTACCAATTGACGCCTTAATTCCTAATAAAAAATATTTCTTTTTTTCTCATACCATCAAAAAGCAACCCTATAACAGAAATTTACTTCAAGCCATTCTTGAAAAGAATATTGAGTTTTACGATCATGAAACTATTGTTGATGCCGATTTTAACCGCTTAATCGGTTTTGGCAGGTACGCAGGAATTGTAGGATCTTATAATGCTTTTCGAGCTTTCGGAATTAAATTCGGGTTGTTTACAATTCCAAAAGCAGAATCACTTTCTGGTAAAGACGAATTGGTAACAAAACTAAAAAGACTCGTTTTACCACCAATAAAAATTGTTCTCACAGGTTGTGGGAAAGTAGGAAATGGTGCGAAAGAAATCTTAGACGCAATTAAAATTAAAGAAGTTTCTGTTGAAAATTTCCTTTCTAAAAAATATTCAGAAACAGTTTACGTTCAAATTGATGTGTTGGATTACAACAAACGAAAAGATGGAACAGTAATAGGAAAGAAAGATTTTTATTCAAATCCAACTGAATATATTTCTGATTTTGAACGCTTTACAAAAGTGTCTGATATTTTCATGGCTGGACATTTCTATGCCAATGATGCCCCTTATATATTAACACGAGAAATGCTGCAAGCCAATGATTGTAAAATCAAAGTGGTTGCCGATATTTCCTGTGATGTAAATGGGCCAATTGCGTGCACCATAAAAGCATCAACCATCGCCGAACCGCTTTTCGGATATTTACCAAGCGAACATAAGGAAGTTGATGTTTTTCATCCTGCAGCAATCGTTGTGATGTCGGTTGATAATTTGCCTTGTGAACTCCCAAAAGATGCCAGCGAAGGCTTTGGAGAAATGTTCATGAAAAATGTAATCCCCGCTTTTTTCAATGGCGATAAGGACGGAATTCTACATAGAGCCAAAATGACCGAAAACGGAAAACTCACCGAAAGATTTCAGTATTTGCAAGATTTTGTTGATGGGAAATAACCTTACTTTTAATGAGTTCAAATGTGATAGTGTTCATAATTTCACTTAAGGAATCGTTTTAGTTGATAACTTAATAGCCCAACTATTGCGAGTTCATTTTTTATAAATGTATATTTATCAAATATTAGTAATTATTTTTAGCAGTTAAATAATTTTACAATAGTAGAATTACGATAAATAAAATGGTTACAATATTTTTTAATTAACTTTCAAATCAAATTTATGAATTCAGAAAATGTTCAAACCAAATGGGGACAATTTATTCCCTTAGTAACCGTTTTTTTCTTTTGGGGATTTGTTGCTGCCAGTAACGATATCCTTATTCCAGTATTTAAAAAAGCCTTCGATTTAACTCAAGGTCAAAGCCAATTAGTTTCGTTAGCATTTTATATTGCTTACACTGTAGGTTCCTTGATTTATATGGGAATTTCACTTTTGATGAAAGAAGATTTAGTGAATAAAATTGGCTATAAAAACGGATTGGCATTAGGTTTAGGGATTTCAGCTTTAGGGACATTATTGTTTTATCCAGCTGCAAATTCAGGTTCATTTACATTAATGTTGTCTGGATTATTTATTGTAGCATTGGGATTTTCTTTACAACAAACAGTAGCAAATCCATTAGCGATTGCTCTTGGCCCAATTACTACAGGTTCTCAAAGACTTACCTTAGCGGGTGGAATTAATAATTTTGGAACAACAATTGGACCCTTGGTAGTGAGTTTTGCTATTTTCGGATCAAGTGCTGGTGCAAATACCGAAATGAGCATTGAAAGCGTAAAAATTCCTTATTTAGTATTAGGATTGGCTTTTTTAGTAGTGGCCGTTTTATTAAAATTTTCATCACTTCCAGACAAACCCGCTGCGGTTATTGAAGTTGAAAACGATACCAATTCATCAAGAAGTTCGGCGTTGAAATACCCACAATTAATTATGGGAATGATTGCAATTTTCGTTTACGTAGGGGTTGAGGTTTCAACCGCAAGTAATCTTCCAGCGTATATGGAATCAAAATTAGGGTTTTTAACACAAGACATAGCTCCTTATATTTCATTGTATTGGGCGAGTTTAATGATTGGTCGTTGGACTGGTGCAGTTGGGGCTTTTACTAATGACTTAAGCATTCAAAAAATATTAAAATTCATAGCACCTTATTTAGCTTTCGGAGTATTTTTAATGGTAAATGCAATTGCAAAACACGACTTAACACCATTTTATGTTTACGGTTTAATCATTTTCGTATTAATAGCTGCCGATATTTTAAGCAAAGGAAATCCTGCAAGAATGTTGCTTTTGTTCTCTTCTTTAGGAATTGTAGCGTTAATAGTTGGAATGACTACAACAGGAATGACAAGTGTTTACGCCTTTACAAGTGTAGGTTTGTTTTGTAGTACTTTATGGCCATGTATCTTTACATTGGCAATTAGTGGATTAGGAAAAAATACCAGTCAAGGAAGCAGCTTTTTAATTATGATGATTATGGGTGGTGGAATTGTGAGCTGGTTACAAGGTTATATTTCTGAAAGTATCGGTATTCAAAGTAGTTATATTGTTGGTGTTGTATGTTTTGCTTATTTGGCTTTCTATGCTTGGAAAGTAAGCGGAATATTAAGAAACCAAGGCATTGATTTTGACAAACAGGTTTCTGGCGGACATTAATTCTATCTATAATTTTAAAAAAAAGAGGATGTTCTTTCGGACATCCTCTTTTTAATTTTAAGATTTTTTCTTATTTTATCAATTCAAAACTACGTTTTACGAAAGCCGTAAGCTCTTCTCCTTTTAATAAATTTTGAGATAGTTTTGCCAAATCTAAGGCTTGTTTTACCAAACTTTCTTGAGCTGATTTATCGGTAGAATTTAAAATATTCGAAGCCAAATCAGAATTGGTATTTACTACCAAATTGTACATTTCTGGCATATTTCCCATTCCAAACATTCCACCACCGCCTGATTGACTCATTTCTTTCATTCTTCGCATAAATTCAGGTTGTGTGATAATAAATGGCGCTGCATTGCTGTCTAAAGCTTCCATTTGAACCGAATATTTTTGTTTTGGAACAAATCCTTCTAAAACTGTTTTTAAACTTTCTTTTTCTTCGTCAGATAATCTAGAAATCGAAGTTTCTTCTTTTTTGATTAATTTATCAATTGAATCAGAATCGACACGAACAAAGGTCATCGTGTTATTATCACCCTCAATTTTTTGAATTAAATGCGAAATAATTGGCGAGTCAAGTAGTAATACTTCATATCCTTTTTCTTTCGCAATTTGGATATAGCTGTGTTGCGCTTCTTTATTTGACGCATATAAAACAACTAATTTCCCGTCTTTATCGGTTTGATTTGCAGCTAATTTTTCTTTTAATTCTTCTAATGTAAAATACGTGTCATCTACTGAAGGATACAAAACAAATGCACCTGCTTTTTCATAGAATTTGTCTTCTGAAAGCATTCCGTATTCTAAAACAATTTTGATATCATTCCATTTTTTCTCAAAATCTTCTCTGTTTTCTGTAAATAAAGATTTCAATTTATCAGCTACTTTTCGAGTAATATAATTGGAGATTTTCTTTACCGCACCATCAGATTGCAAGCTTGAACGCGATACATTCAATGGAATATCTGGAGAGTCAATTACCCCTTTTAACATTGTTAAAAATTCAGGCACAATTCCTTCCACATTATCAGTTACATAAACCTGATTTTGATACAATTGGATTTTGTCTTTTTGAATTTGCAAGTCGGAACCTAATTTTGGGAAATACAATATTCCAGTCAAATTGAACGGATAATCCACATTTAAATGAATGTGAAACAATGGTTCTTCAAATTGCATTGGATAAACTTCTCTGTAGAAATTTTTATAATCTTCATCCGATAATTCTGTTGGTTGTTTGGTCCAAGCTGGATTTGGATTATTGATAATGTTATCCACTTCTACTTCAGTGAAAATATTGTCTTTGTCTTCAGTTTCAACAAATTCTCCTTTTTTCTGTTCTATTTTTTCTGTTTTGGTTCCAAATTTAATTGGAATAGGCATAAATTTATTATACTTATTTAGCAATTCACGAATTTTAAAGTCTTCTAAAAACTCTAATGAATCTTCGGCAATGTGCAAAATAATTTCAGAACCGCGAGTTGTTTTATCACTTGGATCTAATGTAAATTCCGGACTTCCGTCACAAGTCCAATGCGCAGCTGGTTCGTCTTTATATGATTTAGTGATAATCTCCACTTTGGAAGCCACCATAAAAGCAGAATAAAATCCAAGGCCAAAATGTCCTATAATTCCTGAATCTTTGGCAGAATCCTTGTATTTATCAAGAAATTCTTCCGCACCAGAAAATGCCAATTGGTTGATGTATTTTTCAACTTCATCAGAAGTCATTCCAATTCCTTGATCAATAATATGTAGTTTTTTTCCTTCTTTATCAATTTTTACTTCGATAATTGGATTTCCAAATTCTACTTTTGCTTCGCCAATACTTGTTAGATGTTTTAATTTTAAAGTAGCATCGGTTCCATTTGAAATTAGTTCCCGTAAAAATATTTCGTGGTCACTGTATAAAAACTTCTTAATTAAAGGGAAGATATTCTCTACCGAAACATTGATTTTGCCAGTTGTCATAAATTAAAATTTTAAGATTTAAAATTCATCATTCAAATAGAGTACCAATTCATTAAAAGTGACAAATTGTCGTAAACAATTCAATGGTAAATATAGTCTCATTAGAAATACATAATTAATGTAAATTTAACATTAATAAAGTAAGATAATTAATTCTAAAACTTAACGATAATTTTACATTAATTTTTAAAACCCCTCTTTTCATAATAACTAGATAACATTAGACTAGGATTTGGATATTAATTTTGCTAAATAATAATCCAAATTAAATAAACTAATAATGAAGTATTTTTATTCTTTATTAATCGTACTTATTTCAAGTGCAATTTACTCTCAAACCGCTATTATCAAAGGTACAGTAGTTGAAGAAGGAACTGGGAAATCGATACCAGGTGTTTTGGTAAAAGTGTTAAACACAAAACTAGCAACACAAACGGATGCTTCTGGAAATTTCATAATTAGAAATGTTCCCGTTGGAAAACAAGAACTTCAATTTTCTGATTTTACATTAGAAACCAAAATTATCTCAGATGTAGACGCTATTAAAGACGAAACGACTTCACTTACGGTTTCAATGGCAGAAAAAAACAATACTTTGAACGAGGTTGTTATTAAAAGAACCAAGATGAAAGCAGAATCGGTCGCTTCACTTTTATCTGTACAAAAAAATAGCGCCAGAGTTTCTGACGGAATTTCTGCTGAAACTATTAAAAGAACACCAGATAAAACAACTTCTGACGTTTTGAAAAGAATTAGCGGAACAAGTATACAAGACAATAAATTTGTAATCATCCGTGGTTTAAATGACCGTTACAATACTACTTATTTAAACGGATCTCCATTACCGAGTACTGAACCGGATAAGAAAGCGTTTTCATTTGATATTTTCCCGGCTAACATGTTAGATAATTTAATAATCTATAAAACAGCTACACCTGATTTGCCAGGAGAGTTTGCCGGTGGAGTTATTGATATAAATACAAAATCTACTCCTGACAAGGATTTCCAATCCTATTCAGTAGGAACAGGTTACAATACTATTACAACCTACAAAACTAAATTTGAAGCTAATGATATTAAAACAGGACTGCCTACTTATTTTCCTAATTCATCTGATTTTATAGCTTTACAAAATTTGAAGACTGAAACTAGTATTCAACAAATAGCTTCATTAGCTAAGAATTATCAAACAGATTGGAGTGTAGATGAAGGAAAATTTGATCCAAACACTAACTTACAATTTACTCTTGGTCGCTATTTCAAATTTAATGGAGAACAAAGTTTGGGTTTATTGGCTTCGCTAACCAATAATGTAACTAACATTTATGGCGAAACTAGCCGAAATTCGTATGAAACTCCTGGGTCAGTTCTTGAAAGTTTTAAAGATAAGAATTATAGCAAACAAAAGTTAACTGGTGCTATTTTGAATCTTTCGCTTAAATTAGACACCAATAATAGGTTTAGTTTTAAAAATTTATACAGCGTAACCTCCGAAAGTAGATATACCGATAGAATTGGAACAAAAAACGCTCAAGATGTTGAACCTATAATTGGGGTTATTACTAACCGATTGTTTACTAGAAACAAAATTTATACAGGACAACTTATAGGAGAACATTTCCTTCCTGAAAGTAAAATTAAATTGAATTGGGTTGGTGCGTACAGTAATGTACAACGTGAAATACCTTCTGAAAGAAGAAATACGTATGAATACCTTCAATATTCAGATGGTACTCAATCCGTGCCAAGAGCAGAATTTTCAAAAAACGCTGTAGGTGCAGATTTTCCGGGATCAATTTTTACATCAAATAACAAAGAAAACATTTTTAGCACTAAAATCGATGCTAGTAAAAAAATTGAATTTTCTGATAATTTTTCTGCCGATGTAAAAGTGGGTGGAATTACTCAATCTCGAAGCAGAAAATTTGAAGCCAGACAATTAGGCTATATCCGTTTTAACGGAAACGTGAATGGAGTTATTTGGGGTAATGACAATACTTTTTCGACCACAATACCAACTTTGCCAAATGCTACTATATTCAACGCTTCAAATATGGGAATTTTATCAACATCACCTAATAGTAGTGGTTTGACTCTTTTTGAAGGCACAAAGGGAAGTGATTATTATGATGCAGAAGCTAATTTGAATGCTGGTTATATTATGATTGACAATATTTTTAATAAATGGAGAATTATTTGGGGTGCGAGATTAGAAGATTATAGCCAAAAACTGAATTCCAAATCAGATGTAGGTGACATAATCACTGTTGATGATAAACAGTTGGATATATTACCTTCTGTAAATTTAATTTATAGCCTTACCAAGAAACAAAATTTGAGATTGAGCGGATCTAAAACATTGAATAGACCGGAATTTAGAGAATTAGCTCCTTTTATATTCTTTGATAATGCTACAAGGTTCAGTACCGCTGGAACACCAACTCTAAAGATTACAGAAATTTATAATGCTGATTTACGATATGAATTTTTCCCTGGAAGTGGGCAATTGGTCTCCTTGTCCGCTTTTTACAAAAAATTTACTAATCCAATCGAGTTACAAGCTTTGGCGAACAATTCGAATCAATACAAAAACGCTGATTCTGGAACGAATTATGGTGTAGAGATTGACTTTAGAGTTTTACTAAGTAGCTTGATAGGAACAAAAGACAATAAATTTTTAGATGATTTGACGATTTTTTCCAATTTGGCTGTTATCCGTTCTAAAGTAGATATTTCAAACCTTATTTCAACTTCTATTGACACGCCACTACAAGGGCAGTCTCCGTATGTATTTAATGCTGGATTACAATATTTGAATAAAGAAGTAGGATGGTCATTTTCCGCTAATATGAACCGAATTGGAAACAGAATTACGATTCACGGAAACCAAACTTCAGACAATCAAACTCCAGCGTTTTGGGAAAAAGCAAGAACATTATTAGATTTTCAATTGGCTAAAAGTTTTTTGAATAATAAATTTGAAATCAAATTAAACGTTCAAAATGCATTAGCTCAAGACTTGATTTTTTATCAAAACAATGATTTACCAGGAACCTCTCAAATTAAAGGATTTAATGCCTTCGTTAATAAATTATTCACGGGAGATTCTCAAAACAAAAATGGATATAATAAACAAGAGGATGATTTAATTTGGAAAACCAAATTCGGACAAACTTTTTCGTTCACTATGACTTACAATTTCTAAATTATATAAAATATATTTTAGAAGAGCCTGTTTATTTCTTAAACAGGCTCTTAATATTTAGATAACAATATTTTATTATTTATATAACATTTAGTTCACATCATCTTTACATCTCTACATTAATATTGCAATGTAATTTAAAAACACACACAAAATGAAAAAAATTTACACTTTATCTATGATCTTATTGGTAAGTTGCTTCGGTTTTACGCAATTTACCGCTACCAATTACCGCGGTGCATTTGCTCCAGCTCCAATTCCAATGTGGACAGACAGTTGGACGGAATTTAATCCACAAAACAAAGTGTATCCAACACCGACAGTAACTATTTCTGGAAATATTACTACCAATACTACTTGGGCAACAGGGACCACTT
>CAMCDQ010000036.1 GCA_945873505.1 Chitinophaga pinensis | reverse complement strand
ATTGTGAGTCCTTCAGCATAAACCAAAGCTCTATCCCAAATAAATGTCTCTGTATAAGGTGTTTTTTGCCAAACCAATTGGGTTAAATTATCGGTAATAGTCCCGTCACCATTATCTGTAAAGTGATTGGTAATGGTTGTTGGAGTGGTAACATTTCGAACTGCTCGGGCGTGAAATCTTTTTAATCCCCCAGCACTTATAGTTTCTGTTTTGGGATGATTTCCAATTCCGCCGCCTGAATTGGTACACCAAACTTTCGTTGTAGAATTCAATTCAAAAACGCTTGTCCACCAATATCCAGCAGTTGTCAAAGTAAAATAGTTTGTGTCAATTGCAGGATTCGAATTTTGATGATTCAGAATACTAAATGCCTCTATGGGAATAGGTAATCTCCAATCGGAATATCCTCCCAAAACCAAATTATCACAATATGTAATAGCATTTTCAATGGTCATTTCGCCACCATCGCCTTTCTGCCACATTAATCCCGTTACATTATCTGTAATTGTTAAATTGTTATTATTGGTAAATGAAGGTACATTTATCAAATAATCCTGGTCTTCGCCAAATGTAGGAGTGTAACTTTGAGTTTGTCCAGTGTCAGGCAATAACTGAATAATTTTAGAAACACTTTGCCCCAAAAGCAAAGTTGAATTTAAAAGAAGAAGTCCAAAAAGTAATTTTTTTTTCATTTGAAATACGTTTTAAAATTATTCAACCATCAATTTTTTTGTAACTTCAAAAGTATCTGAAATTATTTTAACAAAATAAACTCCCGATGGAATTGTACCAAATGTAATGCTTTCTGAAATAGTATTGGTTTCAAATACTTTTTCTCCCAAAGTATTAAAAATCTGTACTTTGTTAATTCCAAAAATCGTTTTATCACTATTTAAATTAAATTGATTTTTAGCAGGGTTTGGATAAATAGAAATTTTATTTTCCAAAAACTCATTATCTGATACCGACAAACTAGCCACCGTTTTTCTGACAATAACTTCGTTGTCTAAAATTACATTTTTACTCCAAATAAACTGTGCATCATTGGAAACATCATCAAAAATAGTGGTAAAATTAGTATAGGCCGGTTTATTGTCCACGCCAATTGTTGCGTTTGTAAACGTGGTTGCGGCAGGCCAAGAAGAATCATCAAACGTTGCCAATGTCCAGTTTGTTGGTCTTGCCCAATGCAAACCATAATACGCAGTTCCTGCATTGGAGTCTGCCGTGCTACAATTTGCCGAAAGGCGTGAAGTACCACTTTCGGTAGGACACGATAAATTCATAATTGGAGCAGTATAAAATGTTTGTGCTTTCCAATCGCTTCCTGTTTTTGCAATTATAGTGTTGCTTGCATCTTTAAAAACGGCCACCATACCGCCATCGCCACAGTGGTAGGTGTATGGCCCATTGGTTTCTGCGCCAACACCTAAACGCTCTTCCCAGTCTACTAAAAGCATCGAAATTGTAAACGGACGATTGACTTTAAATCGAACAATATTAGAATTAAATTGAGTAAAAGGCACGTTATCTTTTCCAACCGGAATACCATTAATATACATTTCAAAATAATTATCTGCAAAAATATAGGCCGTAATTATTTCTCCATTGGCATCAACAGTCACAATATCGGAACCATTCAAAGCTGCTAATGCTGTAGCAGAAGTTGTATAATTATTTCCATTGCAAGCATTATTCAAATCAGAAGCAAACGGAAAAGAGGTATTAGAATAATTATTGACCGCAGGAACCGTCCAAACCGTATTATCTGAAGCAGTAATGGTTCCAACAGCTGCAATTCTTCCACCCGCGCAAGTGTATAAGTTTGCTGTAGTGGTAGTCGTTGCCAATCCCTGAGTAACCGAAGCTGTTCCCGAATATTGCGCAAAACCACAGGTAGAACACAAAAGTAAAATTAGTAACTTTTTCATATCTTATTTCACTAATAGTTTCTTAGTTACCGTGGAATTAGAAAACTGAATTTTCACAAAATACGTTCCTTTTGATACATTTTTGATATTTAAACTAGGAGTAAATTTTGATGTTTTAGAAACCAAACTTCCTTTTAAATCATAAATAGAAATAGTTTGAACATCATTTTCTAAAAATGCGTTTCCTACATTTATTTGTAAAATATCAGTAGCAGGATTTGGAAAAATAGTGATGTTTTTCTCTATTGAAATAAAATTTTCTGCTGACAAATTTGGAACAACACATAGCGCTGTACCATTATAATTAATTGATGTTGTTCCTGTTGGCGTAACGTATTGAAAAGTATATATTCCAGCTTGAGTTGCTGTATAATTTGTTGCAAAACCAGGAACTCCGCTCAAAGTGTAAGCGGTATTATAGCCGTTATTTGCATTAGCAACACAAGAAGTGATTAATGCTCCCGATAATGGAGTCCAATCTTCTGTTCTAATTGGGCGTCCTTGTGGTTGAGGAATAATTTGTAAATTGGCATCTTCAGTTACAGCACCCACCATATTTCCAATCATATAGGGTGCGGTTGCTGTTCCGTGATAATGGTAAACTCCGTTAAAATTATGTCCGTGATTGGCATCAAGTGCTGTCATTGTTGCTCCTGTTGGTTCTAAATTCCCATAAACAGCATATCCGTCTAGCCCAAAAGCAATTGGCATTGTTGGGGATGCTTGTCCTTGTGTTAATAAATGTAAAGGAGCAGTATGATAATGATAATCATCGCCTCTTCCACAATGTCCTCCATAAGTATCGAGCTGACCATCAAGAAAGCTATCAACTCCAGTATTGGTATGATAATTAAAAATAGGTACTCCATTAACCGCCATCGCAATTGCGCCTTTCAAGAAATGTGACGAAGAAACGGGTACTGGAGTTGTTGCAATTACAGGATTTAATGGAATAGTCCAGTGACTAGTATTGATATAACATTTTGAAGTTGGAACTTGTTGTTGCCATCCCGTGCTTGAAATTCCAACCATCATCGTGTGATTTGGAATTCCCGTTGAATTTACATAGAAATAATTAGCGTCATAAGTGGTGCTAATTGTTGAAGAAAATTGTGCAAAAGCAGAAGTTAAAAAAGCTGGATCTGTGGTCGACATTACTTTTTTCGTAAAACTATACAAAGAAGTAAGTATCCCTAGAAACAAAACAGGATAGAGATATTTCAGTTTTTTTCTATCTGAAATAGTGAAAATATAAAATCCAAAAGCGAGTAAAGAAAATAGAATTATCCAAAATTTGTAATCGAAAATGCTTTGAATTACGGCTTGTTTTTGTGTTGAAATGGTATTTAAATTTTTAACCCAATCTTCTTTTTTCATTACAAATGCCTGATCTTCCTTTGATAAATCCGCTAAGGGGAATTTTAAAATGGTATTATTGGCATCTTCAATAAAAACAGTACCGTTTTTAAACATCATAAAGGTCCCATCAATATGTTTATGATGTTTTTGAACTGACCAATGTCTCAATACAATATTGCCGTGATTGATGGTATGTGAAAACATGAAATTGCCAATTAAGCAAATTAGTAATAGAGTTATTTTTTTCATAAGTATGTAATTTAATAATTAGACGAAATAGATAGATTTTTCTTGTGTTTTTTATTTAAACTAGTTGTGTTTTAAAATCTTTAAACTGTAATATTAAAGTAAATTATTTATTGCATGTATTTTCAAACGAATATAAGTGAATTTCAAGTTAAAGCTATTATATTTGAAATTAATTTAAAATAATAATCATGAAAAAAGCGATAGTTCTATTTTGTATCTTGCTAATGGGATCAAAATCATTTTCTCAAAACACAGATAGCGATAGAAAAAAGATCAATTCTACACTTGATTCTTGGCATAAAGCGGCTGCAAATGCAGAGTTTGATAACTATTTTTCTTTCATGACTTCCAATGGAGTTTTTATTGGTACTGACGCATCGGAAAACTGGAAATTAGATGCATTTAAAGCTTTTTCAAAGCCCTATTTTGATAAAGGAAAAGCTTGGAATTTCACTTCATTACAGAGAAACATCTATTTTGATAAATCTCAAAAAACTGCGTGGTTTGATGAGTTATTAGATACTCAAATGAAAATTTGTAGAGGTTCTGGAGTATTAATTAAGGAAGGTAAGAATTGGAAAATTGCTCATTATGTTCTGTCAATGACTGTTCCAAATGACAATACAGATGAGGTTGTAAAAATCAAAGAAAAAATCGAAAATGGGTTTATTGAAAAATTAAAATCGAAATAAATTATTTTTTCACTGATTCTGATTTCATATTGGAAACCACATAAGTTTTTCCATCTCCAGTTTCTTGAACCGCTTTTAATAAAAGTTCGGACGTTTGTTTTGATGCATCAAATTCTACTGTGGCAGATTTTTTGTCAAAATCTACAGTTGCACTTTGAATCCCATCCATTGCAGCCAATTTTTCTTGAATTGTCTTCGCGCATCCAACTGCACAAGTCATTCCTTCAATAGTAAATGTAGCCATTTCAGGTTTTGCAGCAACAGATTTAGAATTTACTTTTACAGACTTTTCTGTTGTTGTAGTTTGAGAAACTTCCGTTTTTTTACAACTAAAAAACAATAAACTAGAAAGTGCAATTGTAGAAAATAAGGGAGTAAAACGCATACTATTTTGTTATATAGGATTAAGTCCAAAAATTAGTTGGATTTCAATTACAAAAATAACAAAAAAATAAAAGGGATATTCATAAAATTATTACAAATTTGCATAATAAATTACCATTATGAAATCTAAGCAAACCAAATGGGTTTTTTTGCTTCTTTTAGCTTTAATTTGGGGAAGTTCTTTTATACTTATTAAAAGAGGTTTAGTTGGATTAACACCGTTTCAATTGGGTTCGTTGCGAATTGTTTTTGCCGCAGTATTTCTCTTGGCTATTGGATTTAAAACCTTGCCAAATATCCCACAAGGGAAATGGAAATATATTGTAATAACCTCTTTGTTTGGAACATTCGTCCCAGCTTTTCTTTTTTCAATTGCCCAAACTCAAATTGATAGTTCAATAAGTGCCATTCTCAATTCCTTAACACCGTTAAATACTTTAATTTTAGGAGTTTTAGCCTTTGGATTAAATTTCAAAAGAAGTCAGATTTTTGGAGTTATTATAGGATTAGTTGGGAGTATGCTTCTCATTTTTAATGGGGCACTTCAGCATCCTGAGCAAAATTATTACTATGCAATTTTGATAATTATAGCTTCAATTTGTTATGCAATTAATGTAAATTTAATTAAGAAATACCTATCCGATTTATCACCACTTACCATTTCTACTGGGAATTTTGCAGTAATGTTGCTTCCCGCTTGTATGACTTTGTATTTATCTGGATTTTATGATGTTTTAGTTTTAGAAAAAACCCAACATTCAATTCTCTTTATTTTGATTTTGGGGGTTGTTGGAACTGGAATTGCAAACATTATTTTCTTTAAATTAATTCAAATTTCTTCACCTGTTTTTGCGACATCTGTAACGTATTTAATTCCAATTGTAGCTTTCTTTTGGGGATTATTAGACAACGAAATGCTTACACCAATTCAGTTTTTAGGAGCATTTATTATTCTAATAGGGGTTTATTTGTCTTCTAAAAAATAAAAAAGGCTACCTTTTCAGATAGCCTTTGATAAATTTTTATGCTTTTATTTATAGGAAATCTGCATCTGTAACACCTTCGTTGATTTTAACTTCTGTTGTTTTGAATTCAATTTCTTGAGGCCCAAAAGACAATGAGGTTTTGAAAGGGAATTTAATTCCTTTCACTTCCTTATAATCCCCAAAGTTTGTAATTTGAGTCATTTTTTGTCCATTTGCTTCTTGAACAACAGCTTTTCCAATTTTCAATCCTGAGGTTACATCATAATATAATGTAGATTTACCGTCTTTGATTACATATGCTTCAGCTCCATTAAATGATTCTATACCATCTAAAGTAACACCAGTTTTTATAGACAATTTTAATTCGTCAAATGGCATTGCGCTTGCTTTTAATTCCGCTAATTTATCGCCTTCAAGGTCTTTTCTTTGCCCTTGTTGTGTTACATAAGCGCCTTTATCATTAACAACTTGTTTCATCATTGTCATTCCCATTGCTTTCATTTCAACAATTAACTTGTTAGATGAAGTTACTTTTGAAGTCATTTCTAAAGCCGTTCCTTGAATTTCTCCAGTTGCAATAGTACTCAATGATTTTACAGCTAAAATCGCTTTTTCTCCACCAATCGCTTTTATATAATTGTCTAAAACTGATTTTACTGTTACTCCCGCTGGAACTGCTTTTTTCATTACTGGTTTTTCGGTTGCAACTCCATATTTATCAAAATAGAACATCGGAATTTTCAATTTTTCTAACCCAGGAATCACATCACTTCCTTTTCCTACAATTACTACTCGAATATTGTCTTCCAAGAAATATTTATTGGCTACAGCCATAACTTCTTCAGCTGTTACAGCATTGATATTTTTGATATAATTTTCGTAAAAATCTTCAGAAAGTCCTTGCGTTTTAATGCGCAAAGCATATCCAGCAACAGTTTGTGGTTTTTCAATTTGCATTACAAATTTCCCAACATAACCTGCTTTAACATTTGCTAACATTTCGTCGGTTACTTTTTCAGTTCTAATTTTTTTAATTTCCTTAAAAAATTCAACTACTGCACTGTCTGTAACTGCATTTCTAACTTGTGTTGAAGCTCTGAAAGTGGATACATACTTGCTTCCGCCAATGCTTGAACGCGCGCCATAAGTCCAACCGTGTGCTTCACGAAGATTCATATTTAAATAGCTATTAAAATCGCCTCCAAGTATTTGATTGGCAACAATTGTAGCAAAGTAATCTTTATCATTCATTTTCAAATTCACTGTGTTTTGTAATGCAATTTCCGATTGAACGGCATTTGGCATATCTACAAAATTGATTTGAGAATACTGAACATTTATTGGATCTGTATATGTTAATGATGGTGCTGATGCTTTTGCCCATGTGCCAAAAAGTTTCTCAACCGCTTTTTTTGTTTCTTTAAATTTTACATCCCCAATAATTATTAGGTAGGCATTTTCAGGAACAAAATTCGTGTGGTAATTATTTTCAACATCTGTAAGCGTTACATTCTTGATGGTTTCTTCGCTCAAAAATTCTCCATATGGATGATTTTTTCCAAAAGCCAATACATTTTGTACTCTTCCAGCTACTGCTGCAACACTTTTTTCTTGTGTTTTTAAGCCTTCAATTAATTTGTCTTTTTCTTTATCAAATTCTTCTTGAGTAAAGTTTGGATTCAAAGCGCCATCAGCCATTAATTCTAAAATTCTACCTGAATATTTAGACAAACTACTTCCAGAAGCTCCAGAAGCATAGAAATTTAAATCTGCTCCAAGAAAATCAATTTCTTCATTAAAAGCATCCTTTGAAATTTTCATGCTTCCATTTCCAATTAAGCTGCTCGTTAAATCGGCAACTCCTTTTTTAGCACCTTCGGAATAAGGAGTGTTGTCAATGCTTAAATTGAATGAAACTCTCGGGAGTTTGTGGTTCTCTACAACCATTACTTTCAGTCCGTTTGGAAGTGTGAAAGATTCTGGTTTTTTAATATTTATTACTGGAGATGGTCCAGGTTTTGGCTGAGTTCGGTCTTGTGCTTGCATAATTAAAGTTAAAAACAAGCTTGATAAAATGATAATTGATTTTTTCATAATAGAATATCTTAGTTTTGAGCTTTGTCTTTTGATGGAACATAATCCAATATCAATCGTTGATTTGGATTTAAATATTTTTTGGCAACGTCTCTAATTTCCTGAGCAGTTATGGAGCGATACATTTCGATTTCTGTATTAATCAAATTAATATCTCCATATAATAGGTAAAAAGAAGCTAAGTTTTCTGCAATTCCTTCAACGTTAGAATTTCCATTTACATAATTATTATCGTAAATGTTTTTCAGTTTTTGCATTTCTTTATCTGACAATAATTCTGATTGAAGTTTTACTACTTCTTCATCTATTTCTTTTACGATATCTTCAGAGGTAAATGTTCCTTGAGGCATTCCGTATAAAATATACATTCCATAATCTTCTTGACTGTAATTGAATGCGCCAATTTGAAGTGCCATTTTCTTGTCATCTACAATTTTCTTGTACAACCTTGAACTTTTCCCTTCACTTAATACGGTAGAAATCATGTCTAAAACTCTCGCATCACGAGTTTTCATGGAAGGAGTTCTGTAAGTAGCTACAATCATAGGTTTTTGAATGTTCGGATCTTGATACGAAGCGTTTAGGGTTGTTGTAATAGGTTCTTCAACAAATTTTTCAACTAATACGTCTTTTCCTTTTGGAATGGCTCCAAAATATTTATTAACCCATTCTTTTGTTTTTGAGATATCATTTAAATCTCCTGCCACCACTAATACCGCGTTGTTAGGAACATAGTATTTTTTATTGAATGCTTGAAATTCTTCTAATGTTGCTGCATCTAAATGTTCCATAGAGCCAATTGGAGCCCAACGGTAAGGATGATTTACATACATATTTTTCTTAACCTCAGCAATCAAACTTCCGTATGGCTGGTTGTCAACACGAAGCCGTTTTTCTTCTTTTACAACTTCATTTTGCGTATCCACACCAATTTGGTTGATAATAGGATGCATCATTCGTTCTGATTCCATCCAAAGTCCCAATTCTAAATTATTAGAAGGAAATACTTCGTAATAATAGGTTCTGTCTTCAGAAGTGTTGGCGTTGTTTGTTCCGCCATTAGCAGTTACAATTTTGAACCATTCGCCCCGTTTGATATTTTCTGTTCCTTCAAACAATAAATGTTCAAAAAAGTGGGCAAAACCAGTACGTTCTGGATTTTCGTTTTTGGAGCCTACGTGATACATTACCGAAGTAATAATTACGGGCGCCGAGGCATCGTTGTGCAGAATTACGTGAAGACCATTGTCTAAAGTAAATTCTTCAAAAGCAACTTTTTGAGCTGATGCAACTCCGCCAAGCATAAGCATTGTACTTAGAGCCATTAATGAATTTTTCATAAAGATTAATATTTGGTTTATATTTTTCTATTTGTATAAAATAGTACTTCAAAAATAACTTTTTTTCAATTAAGTGTAACTAATCGGCTATTTATTTAACAGAAATTAACTTTTTAATGCTGAAATAGTAACTTCATAAATAGTAACCCCTTATAATTTGAGATAAACTCGGTTTTTTTACTTAATGGGTTGCACATTAAATATTAAATGGTATATTTGCACTCTTAAAAATTAATTAAACAATATTGTTATGTACGCAATCGTAGAGATAGCAGGGCATCAATTTAAAGTTAGCAAAGATCTAAAGGTTTATGTTAATCGTTTAGCAAGTGAGGAAGGATCGAAAATTACTTTCGATAAAGTTCTTTTGTTAGATGATAACGGTACAATCACTTTAGGCGCCCCAGCTATAGAAGGTGCTTCAGTAGAAGCCAAAGTGTTACAACACTTAAAAGGAGATAAAGTAATCGTTTTCAAAAAGAAAAGAAGAAAAGGATACAAAAAGAGAAACGGACACCGTCAGTATCTTACTCAAATTGTAATTGAAGGAATTTCGACATCAGCACCAAAAAAAGCAGCACCTAAAAAAGTAGCTGTTGAAGTAGTTGCCACTGAAGAAGTAGCAGTACCTAAGGTAAAAAAAGCTCCAAAGGCTAAAAAAGAAGATACTCAAGAATAATAACAACATAAAAATTATACGTCATGGCTCACAAGAAAGGTGTCGGTAGTTCGAAGAATGGTAGAGAATCAGAATCAAAACGTTTAGGCGTAAAGATTTTTGGCGGACAAGCTGCTATTGCTGGTAACATCATCGTAAGACAAAGAGGTTCTAAACACAATCCAGGTGCAAATGTTTACATGGGTAAAGATCACACGCTACACGCTAGAGTTGATGGTCTTGTTAAGTTCCAGAAAAAAGGTGAAAATAAATCATACGTTTCTATTCTTCCTTTCGAAGCATAATCACGAGATTTTTCATAAAATTAGAAAACCCATTTCGAAAGAAATGGGTTTTTTTTTTCCTATCCCCGGCCCTTTTCAAAGGAAAGGGTGAATGGACGGGAATGTAGTGATGGATAATCGTTTTTGGTAAGTTTTAAACTAACGGTTTGCAGCTTGGCGAAGTGGCGGATTTAGAAGCACTTACTTTCAATTTAGCACTGATGTTTATTTGAAAACCAAATGTTCAATTAAGCACAAAAGCCCCACTTTTGCCAAACTCATATTAGCAGAAGTTATTAATATCCTAAATAAATAAATGTATTTACAGATAAAGTTTTAGGTGTTACGTCAAATGTTGTTTGTGTTACATTACCATTTAAAGAAGAAGTTGTAAGTGTATGTCCATGCGAGTCTGATGAGCTAGTTGTTGTGTTTCCATTAATCAAGTATCCAGCTCCACCACCGCCGGTTGTATACCAAGATAAGTTATAAGCTGATGTGGCAAAAGGCATCGTGTGTGTATGACTGCCAGCAGAATTTGTTGAACCAGTCAATATTACATTTGGCAAATTTGCTTGTGTAATAGTTTTAGTACTTGAACCCGCTACTGTTCCAACGGCACTTCCATTTTGAACTAAAAATGCATTAGTTGCATCTGGCAAAGATGTACTAATGCCCAATGCTGTAGCTTGTGTTTGTTGAGTAGCAGTTAGATTTGATTTTGCTCTACCATCTAACTTAACCCACCCATTATGGTCAATCGATTGCATTCCTGTTTTTATGTCGCCAAAGGTAAATGTGGCTGCATTCATTGTTTTCCAAATTGAACCATCATAATTGTAATACCCAATTTGTTGAACATTGTTAGATGCTGCATTCGTAGTTCCAGACAAATCAGTAACATATACCATTGCTCCTGTTTGGTTTGTGGTATAGGCGGTTTTAGCTATCAGTTGTGCTCGTGTAATTTTTGGTGCTATTACACCGTCTGGCACAGCTGCATTGCTAGGGTTTCCAACTACATCAAGTGTAGTTTTGGGGTCATTCGTATTTATGCCTACTTGGGCAGTTAAAGTTGTAACTGATAATAATATTATAACATATAATAATACTTTTTTCATAATATGTTGAATTTAAATTAATATTTTTCTCCTTAGTTTTTCAAAATTTCAACTAACGTTCCGCCGCTTCTCGTCAGTTGCGAAGTTCGTAACGGATTATTTTCTGTTAAAGATAAAAATTCTTGCGAAACGTAAACGTGAACTTACCACAAAATTAGCAATTGCGAGAAACGGCTGTTAGTGGCTGGCTAATTTCCATTAAATCTTCTTACCAATTTTATTTCAGTACAATCTTCTGTTTCGGATACTTCTATTACGATAAAAGATTCTACAATCATTTTGTCATACCTCAAAACATCTATCATAGTTTCATTTTCAACATTATAAATTGCAATTTTATAATAGTCTTTTGGATTTAGAGTAACTTTTCTTGTTGGCGGTTCTTTACAATTCGAACCTTGTCCAAAAATGAAAGCATTTTTGCGGTAAAATGTCCAATCAACTACTTCACATAAACTTTTGTGTTTTGTTCCTTCTTTATACACAAATGCATTTAGAGTGTCTTTTTTGAAGTATAAACTATCAGTATTATTAAATTCCCAAGACTTATTTGAAGGCAAACTTAACTTTCCGTTTTTCATTTCCACAACGCTGTTTTTAACTATTTTCTGAATTGTGGATTTTGTCGGTTTCATTTGAGCAAACAAACAAATTGGAAATAAAAAAATTATGTAAATTAATTTGTAATTATTCATTTGATTTTCTTTTTCAGAGTAGTTTCTGTTGCCGGTCACGATAGCTTGCCACTAACTTGTATATAGGTCTGACGATGTCAGACTTATCACCCCCAAATAGGGTTGCTTTGTCTGATAAACGTCAGATTTTGTCTCCTTCCAAATATAGAAATAAAATTGTACAATTTTTGAAAAATAAAATTTTATTTACATTATTTTTTATAACCATGTTTATTAAGGAATTCATACGTTATCCTCAAACCCGCGTGAGGGATGGAAGCGACATCCTCGTAGCGAAGCGGAGAGATACAGCGCACAGCCCGACCGAGTTAAGCGAAAATAGTGTAATTAGTAAAAACGTTCTAAACGAGGGCACGCCCAAACAAAAAACCCTCACATTGCTGCGAGGGTAATTTATATATTACTTTTAGTTAGTTACTATCAACCAGCAACCATTAACCGTCAACCAATTAATATCTGTAATACTCTGGTTTGAATGGTCCTTCAACGGGAACACCAATATAATCGGCTTGATCCACACGTAAAGTTTCCAATTCAACACCTAATTTAGCTAAGTGTAACATGGCTACTTTTTCGTCCAAATGTTTGGGTAACATATACACGTCATTGTTGTATGCCGCGCTGTTTTTCCACAATTCAATTTGAGCTAAAGTTTGGTTGGTGAATGAATTACTCATTACAAAACTTGGGTGACCTGTAGCACAACCAAGGTTTACCAAACGACCTTCTGCTAAAACGATAATGTCGTTTCCAGCAATGGTATATTTGTCAACTTGTGGTTTGATTTCCACTTTTGATGCACCGTGGTTTTTGTTCAACCAACCCATATCGATTTCGTTGTCAAAATGCCCAATGTTACAAACGATAGTTTTGTCTTTCATTTTTTCGAAATGAGAACCCAAAACAATATCTTTATTTCCAGTTGACGTAATGATAATATCTGCGGTTGCAATAACCGTGTCTAATTTTTTAACTTCAAAACCATCCATTGCTGCTTGAAGCGCACAAATTGGGTCAACTTCTGTAACTGTTACAATAGATCCAGCGCCTCTAAATGAAGCTGCAGTTCCTTTTCCTACATCACCGTATCCGCAAACAATTACTCTTTTTGCAGCAAGCATCACATCAGTTGCACGACGAACCGCATCAACTGCCGATTCTTTACAACCGTATTTGTTGTCGAATTTCGATTTTGTAACCGAGTCATTCACGTTAATTGCTGGCATTGGCAACGTTCCCGCTTTTACTCTTTCATATAATCTGTGAACTCCAGTTGTAGTTTCTTCAGACAATCCTTTGATACCAGCAACCAATTCTGGATAACGGTCAATAACCATATTGGTCAAATCTCCACCATCATCCAAAATCATATTCAATGGTTTTCTGTCTTCGCCAAAGAACAAAGTTTGTTCGATACACCAGTCAAAATCTGGCTCGTTCAATCCTTTCCAAGCATAAACTTGAATCCCCGCAGCCGCAATAGCAGCCGCAGCTTGATCTTGAGTAGAGAAAATATTACAAGAACTCCAAGTTACTTCTGCACCCAAAGCAATCAAGGTTTCAATTAAAACCGCAGTCTGAATGGTCATGTGCAAACATCCTGCAATACGAGCACCAGCAAGTGGTTGTTCGTTTTTGTATTCCGCACGAAGCGCCATTAAACCTGGCATTTCAGCTTCTGCCAATTCAATTTCTTTTCTTCCCCAAGCTGCTAGAGAAATGTCTTTTACTTTGAAAGCCACATAAGGCATAGTTGATGTACTCATTTATAGTATATTTGTAATTGTAATTTTTTTGCAAATTTAGGCATTAACTTTATGAATTAATAATTTTCATTAATATTTATGAAATGTTTATTTTGTAAAGGTTTGAATTTTAATCAACTAATCGAAAGAGTATGATTTTTTTGGAGCTATTCCTGCTATTCGCTATATCTCTTGTGGCGAACAACGCCACAAGAGGATGCCGCTGCTATCAGGGCTAGGGTTCATTCGTAATTAGGAAAGTCATAACTCACAATTCATAACTCACAATTCTTAAAATGCCACTATATAAGACCATAAATTTCAGCCCAACAACCCAAATTCTCGTCTGGAAAATAACGGAATCATTGGCGCAATTGCGCAACGAAGTAGCGTTAAATGCATCAAACACACTTCGGGTCAACGCAATGAAATCGGAATTACACCAACGCGCTTTTTTAAGCGTACGCAAATTATTACAAGAAAAAGGGTACACCGATTTCGATTTGGAATACGACGAATTCGGAAAACCACATCTCAAAGATGGAAAGCACATTTCAATATCGCATTCTCACGAATTTTCGACAATCATAATTAGCAACCAAAAAGCAGGAATCGACATCGAGTTGCAAAGAGAAAAAATAATCAAAATTGCAGATAAATTTGTGAATTATGAGTTTGAGTTCTTAAACAAACAAAACCAAGAAGAATATATCCGAAAGCTAACAGTGATTTGGGGAATCAAAGAATCAATTTTTAAAATCCGAAATGAAATTGGAATTAGTTTCAAAGAGCACATCCAAGTAAAACCATTTCAGATAAATGAAAAATCGGGGAGTGCGAGTTTACATTTTCAAAATAAAACAGAAGATTTTTCGTTCCATTTTGAAGAAATTGAAAATTTCACTTTGGTATATGTGTTCGAAAAGCACTAATTTTACAATAAAATTAAATGATAGAATATCTATTTCATCAATATAAAGAGTACCCAACATTTGAAATTTATCTCGAAATTACAGCCGTAATTTTTGGTTTATTGAGCGTTTGGTATGCTAAAAAAGACAATATTTTAGTATTTCCAACAGGAATAATCAGTACTTCAATTTATGTATATTTACTATGGAAATGGACATTATTAGGCGATATGATGATCAACGGATACTATTTTATTATGAGTATTTACGGCTGGTATTTATGGACTCGAAAAAAAGAAGGCGAGGACGAATATCCAATTTCTACGCTTTCAAACAAGGAAAAATCGATTGCTTTAATTATATTTATAACAACAATTGCGTTTGTTGTCGGAGTGTATTTATTTTTTAATAAATTTACAACGTGGTCGGCGTATGTTGACACTTTGGTTACAGGGATTTTCTTTGTAGGAATGTGGCTCATGGCCAAGCGTAAAATTGAAAATTGGATTTTGTGGATAATTGGTGATATTATCTCAATTCCACTTTATTTTTTCAAAGGATATACATTTACAAGCATACAATATATAGTATTTACAATTATTGCCTTTTACGGCTATTTAGAATGGAAGAAAACCTTAAACAACTCCAGATTGCTGGAAACGACATAATAAAAATTGCGATTTACGGACCTGAAAGCACAGGGAAAACAACTTTGGCAAAGCAATTAGCCGCACATTTCGATACGGTTTGGGCTCCTGAATTTGCCCGTGATTATTTGCAAGAAAAATGGAATACTAAAAAAGAAATTTGTGCTCTCGAAGATCTATTACCCATTGCAATTGGGCAAATGCAACTCGAAAATGAAGCGTTGCAAAAAGCCAATACCTATCTTTTTGCCGATACATGCTTGATGATTACTAAAGTTTTCTCTGAGATGTATTATGGTTTTTGTGACGCAAAATTGGATAAAGCAGCCCGAAAACATAAGTACGATTTATTTTTTCTTACCGATGTTGATGTGCCTTGGGAACAAGACGACTTGCGAGACGCCCCAAATAACAGAGTTGAATCTTTCGAGAAGTTCAAAACAGCATTAATTGAAAACAACAAGCCTTTTATTGTGCTTTCTGGCGATGCCGAAATGCGTTTTCAAAAAGCGATTGCTATAATTGAAGAACTTACTAAAGCCAAGGGACTAGGTTTTTCTAGTCAAGATTATCTGCAAATTTTAGAAACAGGAATCCCGCTTATTACCATTAAAAAGCAGTTAAATATTTTCAAGAATGGAATTGCTAAAGTAATATTAAATCGACCTGCAACAATAAGTGATGGTATTTTAAAACTATCAGACGTTGAATTTCAAAAATATTCAAATTTTTTTGACGCTAAAAAAGACAAATTGACGCTAAAAAAGTTTGTTCCTGCTTCTGGTGCGGCTAGCAGAATGTTCAAATTTTTAAATGAATTTCTGAATGAATTCGATATTGAAAATGAATCCATAAACGCCTATATCAATAGAAAAAAGGCAAATAATTTATTGATTTTTTTAGCAGGATTAGAGAAATTTCCATTCTTTAAAACAATTGATAAAAAACTCAAAGAAATTTATCCTGATTTTGAATCTTGGAATAAAGACCAAAAAAATTATCACTTCATAAAATTGATGTTAGATAAAGAACATTTTGATTTTGCGAACAAACCGAAAGGGATTTTACCCTTTCATAATTACAAAAATTATATTGCAACTCCAATTCAAGAACATTTAATAGAAAGTGTTTTGTATGCGAGTTCTAACGGAAATTCAAATCTGCATTTTACGGTTTCAGAAATTCACAAAACCCAATTTGAAAAGACATTAAACAAAGTTAAAAGCAAAATTGAAACAGAAAATAATTCAACAATCGTAATTACTTTTTCACATCAAAAAACAGCTACAGATATCATTGCCGTTGATTTAAATAATACTCCATTTAGAAGTAGTGATGATAAATTGGTTTTTAGACCCGGTGGTCACGGTGCTTTAATTGAAAATCTAAATGGATTGGATGCCGATATTGTTTTCATAAAAAACATAGATAATGTTATCCAAGACGAATCTGAAACTATTACTTTATACAAAAAAGCATTAGCAGGAATTTTACTTGAATCGCAACAAAAAATAACCGGTTATTTATCCAAACTTGATAAAATTTCCGAAAATGAAATTAGTGAAATTGTGATTTTCATAGATGAAAAGTTAAACAACAAAGTAATTTCAGATTTTATAAAATATACTTTAGAACATAAAATTATTTATTTAAAAGAGGTTTTAAATCGACCAATACGAGTTTGTGGAATGGTAAAAAATGAAGGCGAACCTGGCGGCGGTCCTTTTTGGGTAAATGATTCAAAAGGAAATGTTACTTTGCAAATCGTAGAAACGGCACAACTTGATTTAACCAATGAAAATCAAGTTTTAATTGCTAAAAACGCAACACATTTTAATCCTGTAGATTTGGTTTGTGCGATTAAGGATTACAAAGGTTCTAAATTTGATTTGAGAGATTATATAGATGAAAATAGCGGCTTTATCGTTGATAAAAACAAAGAAGGAAAACTGCTAAAAGGATATGAATTGCCAGGATTATGGAACGGCGCAATGGCTAATTGGATTACTATTTTTGTTGAGGTTCCATTGATTACTTTCAACCCCGTGAAAACCGTAAATGACTTATTGAAAGCTGCGCACCAACAAAAATAACGCAGTTAAAAGCAATCTGCAATAATGGAAAAAGATAAATTAATTACCGAATTGCAATACAAAGCCGTAAGAAGTAGTGGTGCTGGCGGACAAAATGTAAATAAAGTTTCCTCGAAAGTCGTGCTTTCATTTGATGTAAAAAATTCAAAAGTTTTATCGGAGGAAGAGAAAATGCTTTTAGAAATGAATTTGGCTACCCGACTCACAAACGATCAAATCTTGATTTTGAATTGTGATGAAGATCGCAGCCAACTCAAAAATAAAGAAATTGTCACGAAACGATTTTTAGTAATAATTGAACAAGGATTGCATGTTCCGAAAATTAGAAAGTCCACCAAAATCCCAAAATCGGTAATTAGAAAACGGATAAAAGATAAAAAAAATCTATCCGAGATTAAAAAAAACAGGAAAAGACCAGAATTGTAGTTGTTGTTTTACTTATCTAAATAATGTCCAATGGCTGAAATTATTTCTACCAACACAATCTCTTCATTGACCGAATATAGTATTCGATCTTTTTGATTTATCCTCCTGCTCCAATATCCAGATAAATTATGTTTTAAAGATTCGGGTTTGCCAATTCCTGTATAGGGGTGGTTTTCTAAATCTTCAAATATGGAAGTGATTTTATTTATGGTAGTTTTGTTTCCCGTTTTTTTATGTTTTTGCAAATGTTCTTTTGCAAGATCGGTCAACTCTATTGTATATTTTCCCATAAATTTTTAGCGGTTACACGAGTTCTATTCGTGCTTTTATGGGCTTTTTCAATCATTTTTACAAATTCAGCATTGTAAGTAATTTCCTCAATTATTTCAATTTCCTTTGAATTTTCAAAAAAAACGCGAGTCATTTCTAAAAAAGCTTTCCCTTTTTTAGTGTTTTCATTTATTTTTAAAGTAATTGTTGTCATAATAAAAATTATTTTACAACAAATTTACTCAAATTTAATTCAATTTAAAAATTTAAAATAGTATTATTGTTTTCCAACCCTTATTGAACAAGGATTGCATATTCCGAAAATTAGAAAGTCCACCAAAATCCCAAAATAGGTAATTAGAAAACGAATTAAAGACAAAAAAATCTATCCGAGATTAAAAAAAACAGGAAAAGACCAGAATTTTAAATTTATTGCATTTCATAATCCATAATCCACAATTTATAATTAATTTTGTCCTGTCTCAAAGGGGTGCTGGATTCCAAAAACGGATTGAAAGCTGAGATTATACCCAAAGAACCTGGGCAGGTAATGCTGCCAAGGGAAATAATGACAAAAAGTAGCGTGCACACTATTTATTTGTCATAGGAACAATCAATTTAACAAAAGAATAATTACCCCCTTGTTATTCGTAACTATTTACGAATGAAAACTATTATTTGTCAAAAGTCAAAAGTCAAAAGTCGAAAAGTATTCTTTACTTATTCCTTTTTATTTTATTTTTTAATTTCTTTTTCACAAGAAAAACCAGCAGATTCTACGAAAATTAACGAACTCGACGCTGTTTTAGTTTCAGCAATTCGTGTGGATTCCAAAACGCCTGTAACGTTCAGTAACATGACCAAAAAAGAATTGAAAACTCGTAATTTAGGGCAGGACATTCCCATTTTAATGAATTATATGCCATCGGTGGTAACGACTTCTGATGCAGGAAATGGCATTGGTTACACAGGAATTCGTGTTCGTGGTAGTGATGCAACTCGTGTAAACATTACCATAAATGGGATTCCGTATAACGATTCCGAAAGTCAGGGAACGTATTGGGTAAATATGCCCGATTTTGCTTCATCGCTTGAAAGTATTCAGTTACAGCGCGGTGTTGGAACTTCAACGAACGGTTCGGGAGCATTTGGCGCAAGCTTAAATATGCTGACCGATAATTATTCCAAAGTGGGTAGCGGTGAAATTTCGAATTCAGCGGGAAGTTTTAATTCAAGAAAAAACACGGTAAAGTTTAGCACAGGTTTATTAAATGCTGAAACAAGTTCAGCACAAGGTTTCGAAATTGCGGGTCGTTTGTCGGTTTTGAAATCCGATGGTTACGTGGACAGAGCAAGTTCTGACTTGAAATCGTATTTTCTTCAAGGGACTTATGTAGGGAAAACAACCTTAATAAAAGCATTGGCTTTTGGTGGGAAGGAAAAAACGTATCAGTCTTGGAATGGAATTGATGGAGAAACATTAAACAACAATAGGACGTTCAATTCGGCAGGAATTTATACAGATGAATTCGGACAAACACGTTTCTATGATAATGAAACGGATAATTACCAACAAGATCATTATCAATTGCATTGGAATGAAAAATTCTCAGAAAAATGGAATACCAATTTAGCGTTTCATTACACCAAAGGGAAAGGATATTATGAAAATTATAAAGAAGATGCTGATTTTACTGATTATGGTTTAGCACCCGTTGGTGCTGAAGTTACAACCGATTTGATACGTCAAAAATGGTTGGATAATGATTTTTACGGTACTACTTTTTCATCAAATTATAAAGATAAAAAGCTGAATTTAATTATTGGCGGAGCTTATAATAAATACCAAGGAAATCATTTTGGAAAAGTAATTTGGGCTCGATTTGCCTCTCAAAGTGAATTAGGAGATCGTTATTATGACGATTATGGAAGTAAAACAGACGGAAATATATTTGCGAAAGCAAACTTCCAAATTTCAGAAAAAATCAGTTTTTATGGTGATTTGCAAATTAGAAATGTTCATTACAAAGCCAATAGCTTAGAAACGGGTTTGGTAAACGACAATTTCAATTTTTTCAATCCAAAGGCAGGATTAAACTATGATCTGAATTCTAAAAACACCCTTTATTTTTCTTTTGCCCGTGCCAATAGAGAACCAAACCGGGATGATTATTCAAATGGAACACCAAAACCAGAGCAGTTGAATGATTTTGAATTGGGATGGAGATCGATTTCTGAAAAAACAAAATTAAATGTTACGGCTTATTATATGAAATACAAAAATCAGTTGGTTTTAACAGGTGCGTTGAACGATGTGGGTTCACCTCTTCGAGAAAATGTTGGCGATAGTTATAGATTGGGATTGGAAGTTAATGCCGATTTATATCTTTCAGAAAAATGGTTATTGCGTCCAAATATCGCTTTAAGTGAAAATAAAAACCAAAGATATTATTTTCAAAAAGATGGCGTTTTACAGGATTTTGGAAATACAACTATTGCTTTTTCACCCAATGTTGTTGCAGGAAACTACCTAACATTTGCGCCAAGCAATAACTTGCAATTTAGTATTTTATCAAAATTTGTTGGCAAACAATTTATGGGAAATATTGAGGCTGAAAATTCAGAATTACAAAGTTATTTTGTAAATGATTTAAACGTTTCCTATGAAATCCAGCCTAAAAGTGTATTTAAGTCGGTATTGTTTTCTGTTTTAGTGAATAATTTATTCAATACGAAATACGTTTCAAATGGCTATTACTACACCTATGATGACACTTGGACCAATCCGGGAAATACAATTACATTGGATGGAGCTGGTTATTATCCCCAAGCAGGTTTAAATTTTTTGGCTGGAATTATCATGAAATTTTAATTGTAAACTCGAATAACTGCTCCCGAAATTTCTACTCGATAAGGTTTCATTGGATATTCTTTCCCTGGGCTTTGACCTGTAAAAAGGTTGTATTCGGCATTATCACAATTGCATTTTGCATTTATTCCATTTACAAACATGGTAGAACAAGCGCTTAATGCTTGGTTTGGACATGCCGCGTCGTAGGCCACATAAGCGGTGCCGGTAGTATTAAAAACGATAATCCCACTGGCCCCAGCATTAGGAATGTAAAGGCCATTACTAACAAATTTAAGATTGTTATAAGTGGGCAAATCGGTATTAATACTAATTGAAAAGTTATAATTTGGAATATATGGGTTGCTAT
>CAMCDQ010000035.1 GCA_945873505.1 Chitinophaga pinensis | reverse complement strand
ATTTTCGGTGGGATTTTTACACTTTTCATTACAGTTAATAAGCAAAAAGAAAGTATTGACTAATGGAGAATGTAAGTTATATCAAAGCGATAGAATTACTTCAAAGATGTTCGTCTTCTGATGGATTTCTTGCAAGTGCAGAAAACACGTCAAATTACAAGCGAGTATGGGCTCGTGACGGAGTAATTTGTGGTTTGGGCGCCTTGGCGTCAGGCGATGAAAATTTAATAAATACTTTCGAAAAAACGCTTGAAACATTAGCCAATAACCAACACAAAAACGGCACAATTCCTTCTAATGTTTTGGTTACAGAAAACGAAACACAAGTAAGTTATGGAGGTTTGGCAGGTCGTGTTGATGCTGTTACTTGGTTTGTAATTGGAGTTTGTCAATATGCTTTTTACAAAAAAGACAGTTTTTTTGTTTCAAAATATGAATCCAACATTCAAAAATGCTTACAACTTTTAGAAGCTTGGGAATTTAACAATCAACATCTTATTTATGTGCCGCTTTCTGGAAATTGGGCTGACGAATATATTACTGATGGTTATGTTTTATACGATCAATTATTGAGAGTTTGGGCTTTGAGAAGTTATAATTATTTTCAAAAAAGCGAAGAAATTACTTCTAAAATTGAAAAGATAGAACATCAAATTGTGGTTAATTTCACGCCAAATGAGATTGTTCTGAAATACCACGAAAGAGCCTATAATGAATTACAGTTCAAAGGTTTTATGCCGTGTTCATTTTCACCAGCGGGATATAAAACTCAGTTTGATGCTTTCGCAAATGCTCTAGTTTTACTGCTAAATATAGGTTCTGATGATTTTCAAAATGAAATTTTAAAGACTTTTGAAACGATTAAAAACGAAACAGACTTAAAACTAATTCCTGCTTTTTGGCCCCCAATTCAAGAATCTGATTTAGATTGGAATTTGTTGAAAAACAACTGTAAATATGAGTTTCGTAATTATCCGTATGAATTCCATAACGGCGGAAGTTGGTCTATGGTGAACGGATTTTATGGTTTGGCATTGCTATCGAAAAATCAAAAAGAAAACGCATCGCAAGTTTTAAACTCAATTAATAACGCTAATGAAATTGAGGATTTTAGTTTTTTTGAAAATTTCAATACTAAAACTTCAAAGCCAAACGGAGTTGCATTTTGCGCTTGGAGTGCATCCGCATCCGTTTTCTTGCATCAAAACTTAAATACTAATTTTAAATTTTTATCTTAATTGAAAACTTTAATAGACATAATTTGTGTTGGCGAAGTTATTATCGACTTCATTGGACACGAACTTACTACAATTGAAAAAACTAAAAATTTTCAACGTTTTTTAGGTGGTTCACCGACAAATGTGGCAGTAAATGCTACACGTCTTGGATTGAATGTCGCACTTGTAGCTACTGGTGGATATGACGGTTTAGGTGATTTTATAGTAGAGAGTTTGGAATCTAATAAAGTGAATACAACTTATTTTAGGAAATCAACCACGCATCCATCTTCTGTAATATTTGTTTCTAAATCAAAAGAAACACCAGAATTTATACCTTTCAGACACGCAGATTCCGAAATTTTGATGGAACAGCTACCTAAGGAATTGTTAGCAAATGCAATGATATTTCACACTACTTGTTTTGCTTTGAGCAAAGAACCAGCAAGAACTACTATTTTAAATAGCGCTAAAATAGCTAAAGAATTAGGACTTCAATTAAGTATAGATATTAATTATTCAGATAAAATTTGGGAAAATAGAAGCGAAGCTTTTGCTACTTTAGAACAATATTTGGCTTTAGATCCATTAGTTAAACTTAGTGATGATGATTGTTTTAGATTATTTGAAGAAACAAAATCCGATGAATTTATTTTTGACTATTTCCACAATCTTGGGGTTTCGACCGTTTGTTTAACTAAAGGAAAAGACGGAGTAAAATTATCAGATAAAAAGCAAGGAATATTTTTTCAAGAAGCACTTCAATTAGAGGAAATTAAAGATGTAACTGGCGCTGGTGATGCGTTTTGGGCAGGATTTTTATTTGCAATATTGAAAAATAAAAACTTTGAAGAATGTATTGCGATTGCTCAAAAATTAGCAAGTATCAAACTTCAAAATATTGGTTCATTGCCAGAAAATAGAGATATTATTTCTGAATTAATATAGGTTTAAATCGAATTTAAACCGCTACAGCCCCACGAATTCCTGGATGAGGATCGTATCCTTCAAGAGTAAAATCTTCAAATTTGAAATCGAAAATATTTTTAATTTCTGGATTTAATATCATTTTGGGCAATTCTCTTGTTTCTCTCGAAAGTTGTAATTCGACTTGTTCAAAATGATTATTGTAAATATGTGCATCGCCAAAAGTATGGATGAATTCGCCAACTTTTAAATCACAAACTTGCGCAATCATCATTGTAAATAAAGCGTAGGAAGCAATGTTAAAAGGAACTCCCAAGAATATATCGGCACTCCTTTGGTACAATTGACACGATAATTTACCTTCGGAAACATAAAATTGAAAAAAGGCGTGACAAGGTGGCAAAGCTACTTTTCCATTGGCTACATTCTCTGCAAAAGATTTTGTAGTATCTGGCAAAACACTCGGATTCCAAGCTGAAACTAACATTCTACGGCTGTTTGGATTTGTTTTTAAAGTTTCGATTAATTCTGTAATTTGGTCAATTTCTTCGCTGTTCCAATTTCGCCATTGGTGACCGTAAACAGGTCCTAAATCTCCCGATTCATTTGCCCAATCATCCCAAATTTTTACACCATTTTCTTGAAGGTATTCAATATTTGTTTCACCTTTTAAAAACCAAAGCAACTCGTGAACAATAGATTTTAGATGTAATTTTTTGGTAGTCACCATCGGAAAACCTTCGCTTAAATCGAATCGCATTTGATATCCAAAAACGCTTTTTGTTCCTGTTCCTGTGCGGTCTCCTTTTTGTGTTCCGTTATCTAAAACGTGTTGTACTAAGTCTAAATATTGTTTCATTTGTCATTGCGAGGAACGAAGCAATCTGTTCCTTATATAGGTTACTATTCTCTTTTTGAAATTTCGTCTCTAATTTTTGCAGCTTCTCGATAATCTTCTTTTTCCACGGCGGCATCTAATAAATCTGTTAATTCGGACATACTATTCTTGGAATAAATGCTTCCAGAAACCGCATTATCTTCAATTCCAAAAGTATCTGGATTTGATAATACGTCATCAATTTCTTGAGAACTTTTGTCGTTATCTAATGAATTGTTTTTCAAATAAATTCCCGCTTTATCAAGGATGTTTTTATAGGTAAATATTGGTGCGTTGAATCGCAATGCCAAAGCAATTGCATCGGAAGTTCGTGCGTCGATGATTTCTTCAATTTTGTCTCTTTCGCAAATAATGCTCGAATAAAAAACACCGTCAACTAATTTATGAATGATAATTTGTTTGACTACAATATCGAAACGCTCCGCGAAATTTTTAAATAAATCGTGCGTGAGTGGGCGAGGGGGTTTGATTTCTTTTTCTAAAGCAATGGCAATGGATTGTGCTTCGAAAGCCCCAATTACAATTGGTAGTTTTCGATCTCCATCTACTTCATTCAAAATCAAGGCGTAAGCGCCATTTTGAGTTTGACTGTATGAAATTCCCTTTATTGTTAGTTTTACTAAGCTCATAGTTGCAAAAGTACAATGTATTGTATAAAGTTACAAAGAAAATGCGGTTATAAAACCAAAAAAGGTTGTCTAAATAATAAATTTATTCAGACAACCTTGTATTTTTTAGTGTTTTAAACGATTTAATTATTCGCTTTAAATGCTTTTAACTTTTCGATTAATTTAGGTACGATTTCAAATGCATCGCCTACAATTCCGTAATCTGCAACTTTGAAAAAAGGTGCCTCGGCATCTGTATTTATTACTACTTTCACTTTTGAAGAGTTAATTCCAGCTATGTGTTGGATGGCTCCAGAAATTCCAATTGCAATATATAAATTTGCAGCTACAGGTTTTCCAGTTTGCCCAACGTGTTCGCCGTGAGATCTCCAGCCCAAGTCGGAAACTGGTTTTGAACAAGCAGTTGCAGCGCCTAAAACAGAGGCTAATTCTTCAACCATTCCCCAATTTTCAGGGCCTTTTAATCCTCGACCAGCAGAAACTACAATATCTGCATCGGCAATTGTAACTTTTCCGGATGCTTTTTCAACAGAAACTACTTTTACGCCAAAGTCAGCATCGTCAATTGTTGGATTAAAATCTTCTTGTGTTAATGAAGAAGCATTTTCAAAAATACCATACGAGTTTTTTGAAATACTCAATACTTTTATAGCGGTTGCAATTTCAGTTGTGTTGAACGCTTTGTTTGAAAAAGCGGTTCTTTTAACTTGAAATGGCGAAATGCTCACCGGAAGTCCGACAACATTGGAAGCGAAACCGGCTTCTAACGCTACAGAAACTAAAGGTGCTAAATACAAACTATCGGTTGTTGATGATAATACTATAATTTGTGCATTTTCTTTTTGTGCCGCTTGTTTGATGGCATCTGCGTAAGCTTTTGCTGTAAATCCTGATAATTTATCGTTGTTTACTTTCAAAACTTTATCGACTCCATAATTTGACAATTCAGAAACATCACCAGCATTTATAGTAATTGCCGTTACAGTTGTTCCTAATGATTCCGCTACTTTTTTAGCATAAGAAGCCAATTCGAATGCTACTTTTTTAAATTTCCCTCCCGAAGCGTCGGGAGCAGATTCTGCGTAAATTAATATTGACATAATGATTTTAGATTTTAGATTAACGATTTTAGATTTTTGATGTGAATCAAATGTTGAATTTTGGATTTATATTGCGTTCTGCAATCTTAAATCTGAATTCTTCAATCTTAAATGACCTTTGCTTCGTTGTGTAATAAATTGATTAATTCATCCAAATTATCGGCACTTACTAATTTCACCGCTGATCTTGGTGCTGGTTTTTCAAATTTTATAGCTTTCGTTTCTGATGAAGCTGGAACAGGTTCTAAAATAGTGAGTACTTTAGTTCTTGCTGTCATAATTCCTCTCATATTTGGAATACGCAAATCTTTTTCTTCAACCAATCCTTTTTGTCCTCCAATAATTAGAGGCAAAGAAGTGGAAACAGTTTCTTTTCCACCATCGATTTCTCTTGATGCTGTCGCTGAATTTCCATCAACGGTAAGGCTCACGCAAGAATTTAGGAAGTTATATCCCAATAATCCTGCTACCATTCCGGGAACCATTCCGCCATTATAATCTAAGGATTCTTTTCCTGCAATAATCAAATCGTAACCGCCATTTTTAATGACTTCGGCTAATTGTTTTGCAACAAAAAGTCCGTCGGTTGGATTGGTATTGATGCGAATTGCTTCGTTTGCTCCAATCGCTAATGCTTTTCTTAAAGTAGGTTCGGTTTCTGGACCGCCAACATTTACAACTGTAACCGTTGCTCCTTGTTGTTCTTGAAACCAAATGGCACGTGTTAAACCAAATTCATCATTTGGATTAATTACAAATTGAACGCCATTAGTGTCAAATTCAGAATCGCTATTGGTAAAATTAATTTTTGAAGTAGTATCAGGAACGTGGCTGATGCAAACTAATATTTTCATTTTTTGTATGTTTTTAATGCTGTTTTTTCAGGGCACTAAATTACTAATTAATTTTCATTTAATTTACTATGCGTGCATAATATTTAAATAAAATTGTCAATACTATATCGATTTCGTAGCCCTGATTGCAACGGCATCCCCCGCCCTTTGCGGGGATATAGTGGAAAGCAGGAAATAGCTCCAAATAATTTAAAAGAAATTTATGCAAATAAGTGGTATTAAATTTTTATTTTTGCATCAGAAAATTAAAGAAAAACATATAAATAGATGAGAACTATACAATTTAGAGAAGCCATTTGTGAAGCGATGAGTGAAGAAATGCGTCGTGATGAATCCGTATATTTAATGGGTGAAGAGGTTGCCGAATACAATGGTGCCTACAAAGCTTCTAAAGGAATGTTAGCCGAATTTGGTGAAAAACGTGTAATCGATACGCCAATTGCCGAACTTGGTTTTGCTGGAATTGCCGTTGGTTCTGCAATGAATGGTTGTCGTCCAATTGTTGAATATATGACGTTCAATTTTTCGTTAGTAGGAATTGACCAAATAATAAATAACGCTGCAAAAATGCGTCAAATGTCGGCGGGACAATTTCCTATGGCGATGGTTTTTAGAGGGCCTACAGCATCTGCGGGTCAACTAGGAGCAACACACTCTCAGGCTTTTGAAAGTTGGTTTGCCAATACACCAGGACTTAAAGTGGTAGTTCCATCAACGGTTTATGACGCAAAAGGATTGTTGAAAGCTGCAATTCGTGATAATGATCCTGTAATTTTTATGGAATCGGAACAAATGTATGGCGACAAAGGAGAAGTTCCAGATGGCGATTATATTATTCCGCTTGGAGTTGCAGATATTAAAAGAGAAGGAACTGATGTAACAATTGTTTCTTTTGGAAAAATCATTAAAGAATCGCACATCGCTGCTGACGAATTGGCAAAAGAAGGAATTTCTTGTGAAATTATCGATTTGAGAACCGTTCGTCCATTAGATTATGAAACGATTTTAACGTCGGTTAAAAAAACAAATAGATTGGTAGTTCTTGAAGAAGCGTGGCCTTTTGCAAGTGTTGCTTCAGAAATTACATATATTGTTCAAGAACGTGCATTCGATTTCTTAGATGCTCCAGTTCAAAGAATCACAACTGCTGATACACCAGCGCCATATTCTCCAACATTGTTGAAAGAATGGTTGCCAAACGCAGGTGATGTTGTGAAAGCGGTAAAAAAAGTGATGTATAAAAAATAGATCATAAAATAAATTTAGAAAATTAGTTAGTAGAATTTTAACATTCTATAAATTTAAAAATTACTATATTTGAAACTTCATCAAAATCATTTGGTGGAGTTTTTTTTTGACTTATGAAATACAAATTAATTACAAGCATTTTCATTTTATTAACAGGTTTTACTTTTGCTCAAACAAAAGTTAGCGGAATGGTTGTTGACAATGACAACCAACCCATTCCTTACGCAAATGTTGTTTTCAAAGGAACAACTGAAGGAGTTGTAACTAATGAAGACGGGCGTTATTATATTGAATCCAACCTTACTCATAAAGTTATTATAGTTTCATTTGCTGGTTTTGAAACGAAAGAAGTTGTATTGCCAAAAGCCGTTAACTATGATTTTAAAATTCAAATTAGCGATGGAGTAAAATTGCAAGAAGTGGTTATTTTCAGTGGAAAAACTTCCAAAAAAAGCAATCCCGCCATAGATATTCTTCGTAAAATTTGGGAACGAAAACGCAAAAATGGTTTGCGTCAGTTCAACCAATATCAAATGGAGAAGTACGAGAAAGTGGAATTTGATATGAACACCATCGACAGTGCTTTTATGAAAAATAAGGTTTTCAAAGGAATGGAATTTATTTTCAAACAAGTCGATACTTCAAAGGTTACGGGAAAAACTTATTTGCCAATTTTTATCAAAGAAGCGCTTTCAAATGTTTATGGTGATAATATAAGAGGCAAAGTTAAAGAAATTTTAAAAGCGAATAAAAATTCTGGGTTCAATACCAATCAGCAAATTATCGCTTTTATTAAAGACTTGTATAATGAGTATGATATTTATAGTAATTACCTGAGATTTTACGATAAAACGTTTACAAGTCCGCTTTCAAAAACAGGAATTGATGTTTATAATTACGTTTTGCGTGACAGTGCTTTCATAGATAAAAAATGGTGCTATAATATTGTATTTTACCCAAGGCGAAAAAACGAATTGACTTTCAAAGGGGATTTTTGGGTAAACGATTCTACCTATGCCATCAAAAATATTAATATGGCAGTTACAAAAAGTGCTAATATTAACTGGGTAAAGGATATTTATATTGAACAAGAATTTGAAGTTTTGAACGACTCCGTTTTCTTGTTAACAAGAGACTATATGATGACTGATTTTGCTTTGAATAAAAAAGAAAAATCAAGAGGTTTATATGGAAAAAGAACCACACTTTTCAAAAATCACGAATTTAATGTTGAAAAACCGGATGCTTTTTATAAAGAAGAAGTCAATAATCAAGACGATACTGTATATTTGAAACCCGATGAATTTTGGGAAGAAAATCGTTTTGAGAATCTTAATAAAGACGAAAAGGGTGTCTATAAAATGTTAGATACTTTACAAACTAACAGAAAATTTAAGCAATTATACGATTTGGTTTCCATTTTAGGAAGCGGATATATTCAAAAAGGACATTTTGATTACGGCCCCGTTTTTTCAACTGTAGGATTCAATGAAGTCGAGGGTTTTCGATTGCGAACAGGTGGTAGAACTTATTTTGGAGCCAATGATCCTTGGCGAATTCAAGGCTACACTGCCTATGGTTTCAAGGATAATAAATTCAAATATGGAATTTCTGGGAAATGGTTATTAGACAAAAATAATCGAATTATTATTGAAGGAGGTAACAGGAGAGATATTGAACAAATTGGCGCAAGCCTCACCACAACTAACGATGTAATGGGAAGAAGTTTTGCTTCATCAGCTCTTTTCACAACCGGAAGTAACGGAAAATTAACTAATATAAACCTGAGTACTATTTCATTAGAAATTGAACCTGCAAAAAATTTGACCCTACAAACAGGCTTCTCTTTTAGAACTTTAGAGTCCGCATCTTCCATTTTTAAATTGGATTATTACACCACTTTGCCCGATGCGTTAGGCAATGGTGGCGTCACAAAAAATAACCTAAAACAATCTGAAATAAACCTTCAAGTTGATTATACACCAAAACGAAAATCGATAGGTCACGGTGTAGAACGCTCCTATGTAGACAGCCCGTTTTCAAGAGTATTTGTGAATTATAGTCAAGGATTAAAAGGCGTTTTCAACAGTGATTTTGACTATAAAAAACTACAATTATATTACAAACAACCCATCATTATGGGCGGAATTGGTCGCTTAGACGCCATTGTTGAATTAGGAAAAACCTATGGAGAAGTGCCTTTGGGATTGTTAAGTATTGTCCCAGGAAATCAAACGTATTTCACCATTCAAAACACTTTTAACCTCCTAAATTTCTACGAATTTGAAGCCGATCAATACGCAACAATTCAGTTAGAACACAATTTTGGAGGGAGAATTTTCTCAAGAATTCCTTACATAAGAAAGCTAAATTGGCGCGAAACAATTGGCGTAAAAGGTGTTTACGGAACTATTTCCGATAAAAACAGAGCTTTAAATGCATCAGGATTAATCTACAATGCCCCTGAAAATGGCTACTGGGAATATAATGCTGGAATTGGAAACATCTTCAAAGTCTTCAAAATTGAATTTAGTTGGCGAGGAACCTATGTATCACCACAAACCAATAATTTCGGAATAAAAGGATCTTTTGGGTTTTATTTCTAGAAGCTAATCCTGCGCTACATTTCAAGTCCTCACTAAAAAAAGTGTTTTTCTATACTATATAAAGAGCTTCCTTTGGTCGCTTTTCTATAGCAAGAAAAAACTACTTTTTTAATTCCGGGCTTTCCATTTCGATCAGGGCTAAAAACATTTTCAGCATTCATTTATAATTCAATAATCTCTTTTTTTACATAAAAAACCATAATTAGTATAAAATAGTACTAATTTTAGCAACAATATTCTGCTTCAATAGTTGTCAGTTACTAATGTTTTGTTACTTTTGCAACCGATAAAATTAAGAACAAAAATTATTTTTTATGGAATCATTGATGATTTATGTGCCAATAGTAATGGCAATTATTGGATTAGCTTTTATGGCAATCAAAAGAAGTTGGGTTTTAAAACAAGATGCCGGAGACGGTAAAATGAAAGAAATTTCAGATTATATCTATGAAGGTGCCTTAGCTTTCTTGAAAGCAGAATACAGATTATTAGCACTATTTGTTGTAATAGCAAGTGTTGTATTGGCTGGAATTTCATTCGTAGTTCCAACTACACATATATTAATAGTAGTGGCATTTATTTTCGGAGCTTTCTTTTCAGCATTAGCTGGAAATATGGGAATGAAAATAGCAACTAAAACAAACGTAAGAACAACTCAAGCAGCTCGTACAAGTTTGCCACAAGCATTAAAAGTTTCTTTTGGTGGCGGAACCGTTATGGGATTGGGAGTTGCTGGTTTGGCAGTTTTAGGTTTAACAGGTTTCTTCATTTTCTTTTTTCATTTTTTCATGCATGGTGTTTGGGCTCCTGCTGCAATCAATGGTGTTATGAAAACGCCTACTGAATTAATGACAATGGTTTTGGAGACATTAGCTGGTTTCTCTCTTGGAGCAGAATCTATCGCATTGTTTGCTCGTGTTGGTGGTGGTATTTATACAAAAGCTGCCGATGTTGGCGCCGATTTAGTAGGAAAAGTGGAAGCGGGAATTCCAGAAGATGATCCAAGAAATCCTGCTACAATTGCAGATAACGTAGGAGATAACGTAGGAGATGTTGCCGGAATGGGTGCCGATTTATTTGGTTCATACGTAGCAACTGTTTTGGCTGCAATGGTTCTTGGAAACTATGTAATTAAAGATATGGGTGGAAACATTCAAGATGCTTTCGGTGGAATTGGACCCATTTTATTGCCAATGGCAATCGCTGGTTTCGGAATTTTATTCTCTATCATCGGAACGATGGTTGTAAAAATATCGGATGACAACGCTAAAGAAGCACAAGTTCAAAAAGCATTAAACATTGGAAACTGGATTTCTATTGCATTAACTGCTATTGCTTGTTATGTATTAGTGAAATTTATGTTGCCTGAAACAATGAAAATGAGTTTCTTCGGAGAAGGAATTAAAGATATTTCTTCCATCAGAGTTTTCTATGCAACAATCGTAGGATTAATTGTTGGAGCTACTATTTCATCTGTAACGGAATATTACACAGGATTAGGTACAAAACCAGTTATGGCAATTGTACAAAAATCATCAACTGGAGCAGGAACTAACGTAATTGCAGGTTTGGCAACAGGAATGATTTCTACATTCCCAACCGTACTTTTATTTGCAGCAGCAATCTGGTCTTCTTACGCATTAGCTGGATTTTATGGTGTGGCTTTAGCAGCTTCGGCAATGATGGCTACAACAGCAATGCAATTGGCAATCGATGCTTTCGGACCAATTTCTGATAATGCAGGTGGAATTGCTGAAATGAGTGAATTACCTAAAGAAGTTCGTACAAGAACGGATATTTTGGATTCAGTTGGAAATACAACTGCTGCAACTGGAAAAGGTTTTGCAATCGCTTCGGCTGCATTAACTTCATTGGCTTTGTTTGCTGCGTATGTAACTTTTACAGGTATCGACGGAATCAATATTTTCAAAGCACCAGTTTTGGCAATGTTATTCGTAGGTGGAATGATACCAGTAGTTTTCTCTGCATTGGCAATGAATTCTGTTGGAAAAGCTGCAATGGATATGGTGTACGAAGTGCGTCGTCAGTTTAGAGAAATTCCGGGAATTATGGAAGGTACAGGGAAACCTGAATATGCTAAATGTGTTGATATTTCTACAAAAGCCGCTTTACGCGAAATGATGTTACCTGGAGTTTTGACTATTGGTTTTCCAATTGCAATCGTTCTTTTAGGTAAATTAGTTTACGGAGACAACAACCAATTAATTGCCGAAATGTTAGGTGGATATATGGCAGGAGTTACTGTTTCTGGTGTACTTTGGGCTGTTTTCCAAAACAATGCTGGTGGTGCTTGGGACAATGCTAAAAAATCTTTCGAAGCAGGAGTTCTAATTAATGGTGAAATGACATACAAAGGTTCAGACGCGCACAAAGCAGCTGTAACTGGAGATACTGTTGGAGATCCTTTCAAAGATACTTCAGGACCTTCAATGAACATCTTAATTAAATTAACTTGTTTGATAGGATTGGTAATTGCACCAATTTTAGGAAATGGAAGTCACGAAAATATTTCAAAAGTTGTCATTGTAAAAATGGAAGGTGCTGAAGGAAACATGATGGGCAAATGTGATAGGAACAAATGTGCAACGATGACGGCAGCAGAATGTGCTTCAATGTGCGACAGTTTAAAATGTACTCCAGAGCAAAAAGAAATGTGCTTGTCTCATTACGATGCCGATGGAAAATTCATAGTTTCTGACGAAAAAATGGAATGTTGTGCTGAAAAAGGCGCTGCTAAAATGGTGAAAGTTGAAGTAACCAATACCAACGGAAAAGCCAAAGCAACCGTTATAACTTCTGAAAAAGGAAATACGAATGTTCAAGTATTTGAAGGTTCATTAGAAGAAGTTAAAGCAAAAGTTGACGCTTTGAAATAATAACTTCTCTTAAATAAACTTAAAATGCCTCGCAAATCGTGAGGCATTTTTTATTTCAAGTCACTTAAATCACTTCCCGATTCCAATTCTTCAGCAGCTTTATTTTGTCTGAATAATCGAGCCGAAAGACTTCCTTTCAATGTAATTTTTTCGCCTTTTACCTCTAGCCAACTTCCTTCTCGCAATCCTAAAACGGGCACAGTATTGAACTGATGGTATTCTTTAATTCGGGTTTCTCGAGTTTCACCGTTGTGTTTTAATTGTAAATCGGCATCTAAATAATGTGGATTCAAATTGAAAGGAATAATCCCTAATGTTTGAAAATTGGGTGGGTAAATAATCGGCATATCGTTGGTTGTTTGTATCGTTAAACCACAAATAGTACTTCCAGCGCTGGTTCCTAAATACGGTGTTCCGTTTTTTATGGCATTTGCCAAAGCATCCATCACGTTGTTTTTATACAATTGGAAAACCAACAAAAACGTATTTCCACCTCCCGTAAAAATTCCTTCCGCTTGGTCAATTGCCGCTTTTGGACTTTCAAATTCGTGAATTCCTTTTACACTTATATTTATATTGGCGAAAGCCGAAGCAACTTTATTGGTGTATTCTTCATACGAAATCCCACTTGGTTGTGCATACGGAATAAAAAGAATCGTTTTGCAATTCTTGAAATGCTCCGATAATTCAGGTAAAATATAGTCTAAATAGTCGCCTCCAAAAAGAGTTGAGGTGCTCGCAATAATGCAGTTTTTCATTTTAATTGTGGTATTTAATGCGTTCAAAGTTACATTATTTTCTAATTTTCTAATCTGAAATTTCGGTACTTTATTTATTAACATAACTTTACCAAGCAATTTACATTAATTTAGAACGCACTTAAATACTTTTACAAATAATAAAAGATATTAATAATTATTAAATGAAGAACTGGTTTGTTTGCCTATTATTTTTTACGACAGTCTGCACTTGGTCACAAACCAGCAACGAAAAAATCCTACACGGAAAAATTGTCGCTGATTCTGCTTCAGTGGTTGGAATTGACGTGGTGAATTTAGGCAATGAAAAAGTTACCGTAACCAATAATAAAGGGGAATTTTCTATTTTGGCAAAAGCCGATGATATTTTGGTATTTTCATCAATGACTTTAGAAATGAAACGAATGTTGGTTGATGAAGACGATTTAAAATCGGAAATGATAACGATTTATATGACTCCAAAAATCAATGAACTTAATGAGGTAATTGTAAAGAAAAATGCAGCCGAAGGCATCAGTATAATTGCGGGTCAAAAGCAATATACTCCTGCGGAACGAAAATTATATACTGCAACTTCAGGATTATTAGACGCGCCGCTAAACTGGCTTTCTGGACGAACAGAAATGCTAAAAAAGGAAATTATAGTGGAACGTAAAGAGCGAATGTTGTACAAAGTTGGCGTTCTTTATGACGATAAATATTACATTCAAACCTTGAAAGTCCCAGAAATCTACATTGATGATTTTCAACGTTATATTATAGAAGACAAGGAATTTGCAGCAGCTTTGAAAGTAAAAAATCGAACAATGATGCTGTTTTTGATTTCAAAATTGGCAGTAAATTATAATGCTATTCCAAAATAGAAATGGATTAACTACTTTTGATAAATGAAAAAAATACTTTTATATACCTTAATAGGATTATTATTTTTTGCAGGAACTTCCTTTGGGATTCATAAATTTTATGTTTCTATTTATCAAATTAAGTATGCTCCAGAAAAGAAAATGTTGCAAATTACTTCCCGAATTTTTATTGACGATTTAAATGCGGTTCTTTATAAGAAATACAATAAAAAAACTTTTTTAGGCGAATCAAATGAATCTTTGGACGATATTGTTCTAATGAAAAAATATATTTTAGAAAATTTTTTTATTAAAGTAAATGGTCAACAAAAAAACATCAATTATCTTAGCAATGAATTGGAGGGAAACGTGATGATATGTTATTATAATAGCAAAGAAATATCTAAAATTAAAACATTGGAAGTAAAAAATACTGCACTTCTTGAATTAAATTCAGAACAGCAAAACATAATGCAATCTACTATTTACGGAGAAAAACAAAGTCTGTTGCTTTCAGAAACAATGGTTAGCGGAATGTTAAAATAGCAACTTCTCTTTATTCCTCAAATAAATTATTTATTTTAGCAATTGAAAGCTAACTATCACACTTTTATGAAAAAAATTACATCTGTATTATTATTGTTTTTTGCTACAATTTCAATTTCAACTTTTGCGCAGGAAGTCAAAGAAAGCACTAAAACTAAAGAGCTAGGTCACGAAGACAAAAATAAATTTCGCCAAATGTATGATTTATTGGCAACACCCAATATGTACCGTACGGCTTCTGGCGCGCCCGGTCCTGAATATTATCAGCAACAAGCCGATTATAAAATGGATATTGAATTAGATGACAAAAACACAAAAATTTATGGTACCGAAACCATAACGTATATCAATAATGCAAAGGAATCCCTAGAATATTTATGGCTTCAATTGGATCAAAATATTGCTGCCAAAACTTCCAAAACTCCGTTAGTTGTAAATGCAAAAATAGATCCAGCGATTAGTGTTGCGGGTTTTTCAAAAAAATATTTAGAAGAAAAATTCGATGGCGGTTTCAAAATTGACTATGTAAAAGATGTCAAAGGAAATCCAATTTCATATACCGTGAACGAGACAATGATGCGAATTAATTTGTTAAAACCATTGGCACACGGAGAAAAAATGGTCTTGAATATAAAATGGAATTATAACATCAATAATTATATGATAGATGGCGGTCGTTCCGGTTACGAACATTTTAAAGATGGAAATAATCTATATGTTTTAGCGCAATTTTATCCAAGAATGGCGGTTTATAATGATGTTGAAGGTTGGCAAAATATGCAGTTTTGGGGAAGTGGAGAATTCGCTTTGCCTTTTGGAAATTATGAAGTTAACATTACAGTTCCCGCCGATCACATTTTAGAAGCTACAGGAGTTTTGCAAAATAGAGCTGAAGTTTTCACCGCAGAACAGGTAAAACGATATGCACTTGCAGAAAACACATTTGATAAACCCGTAATAATCGTTACGCAAGCCGAGGCTACTGAAACTGAAAAAGGGTTTTCCGACAAGAAAAAAACGTGGAAATTCAAAGCAGAAAATGTTCGAGATTTTGGAATTTCAACTTCAAGAAAATTTATCTTGGATGCAATGGCAGTAAAATTAGCTGGAAAAACAACAATGGCGATTTCATTATATCCAAAAGAAGGGAATCCGTTATGGGAAGAATATTCCACTCGTGCGGTTGCTCATACATTGAAAAGTTATTCCAATTTAACATTTGATTATCCTTACCCAAAAGCAATTTCTGTAAATGCACAAGATCAAGGAATGGAATACCCAATGATTTGTTGGAATTTTGGTCGTCCAGATGCTGATGGAAAATATACTGACAGGGTAAAATACGGAATGATTGGAGTAATAATTCACGAAGTGGGACACAATTTTTTCCCAATGATTGTCAATTCTGATGAGCGCCAATGGACTTGGATGGATGAAGGTTTGAATTCTTTTATGGATTATAAAGCCAAATTAGAATGGGAAGCAACTTACCCAGTTGAAAGAGGTTCTCCAAAATCAATAGTTGCTTACATGAGTGGCGATCAAAAAAATTTAGAGCCAATAATGACCAATTCAGAAACTATAAAACAATTTGGAAACAATGCTTATGGAAAGCCAGCTGCGGGTTTGAATATTTTGCGTGAAACTATTATGGGTCGCGAATTGTTTGATTATGCATTTAAAACCTATGCAAATCGCTGGAAATTTAAACATCCCACACCAGAAGATTTCTTTAGAACAATGGAAGATGCGTCAGCAACTGATTTGGATTGGTTTATCCGAGGTTGGTTTTACACCACCGATTACACCGATATTGGAATTAAAGAAGTCAATCAATATTTTGTGAGTAATGAAGCACCAAAAGACTTTAAGGCGCCAACGTCATCAAGAAGAAACCGATTAAAAACGACTGGGCCAATGGTTTTTATGGTTTCAAATACAAGTGAAAATTTCAAGCCAGAAATGAATAAAGCTCTAGAAATTAAAGAAATAAAAACATTAGAAGAATACTTGCAAACCAACTTCAAACCAGAAGAAATTGCAAAATTCGATTCGCCTAAATATTTCTATGAAGTGACCTTCAATAAACCTGGAGGATTGGTAATGCCAATTATTGTGGAACTAACTTTTGAAGACGGAACTACTGAAAATCAAACCTTTCCAGCGCAAATTTGGAGAATGAATGACGATGAAGTAACCCGAACATTTGCAACGAAAAAAGCAATAAAAAAGATTGTTGTTGACCCAAAATTAGAGACTGCAGATATTGACATCACAAACAATACTTGGCCAAAAGAAGAAGTGAAATCTAAATTTGATTAACATATTTTTATTAAATGAATTAAAAACAGCTTCATAAAAACTTTGTAACTTTGCAATAAAATAAATCGATATGTTTGGAATAGGTGGTGGCGAATTAATTTTAATTTTATTTGTAGTCTTGATGCTTTTCGGCTCAGATAAAATCCCTGATATCGCAAGAACAATGGGGAAAGCAATGGCGCAATTAAAAAATGCAACCAATGACATCAAAAGTGAAATTCAAAAAGGAGCCGATGCCAATGGGTTAGACTCAAAATCAATTACAGATATCACCGGAAATATCACGCAAGAAATCAATAAAGCGAAAGATAATTTGCTGAAAGAAACAGCGCCAATTATTGAAAATGCTAAAATTGAAACCCCAAAAGCAGAACCCATCGAAAGTGACGGCCCAATTAAACGCGATTCGTAATGCTTGAAAAAATACTCTCTTTAGACCAACAATTGTTCATTTTTCTCAATAGTTTAGGATCCGAAAAATTTGATGCGTTTTGGCTATTTATAACCAAACAATCAAATTGGACTCCATTTTTCTTATTGCTTTTGTTTTTCGTTTATAAAAAAATGGGCATAAAGCAAACCCTTTTCATAGTGCTATTTATTGCCGTTTTAATAACCTTCACTGACCAAATAACCAACTTAATAAAAAACACTGTTCAACGACTTCGCCCTTGCAATAATGAAGAAATAATGGCAACTATTAGAATAGTAAAATCAAGTGAAACATTCAGTTTTTTCTCTGGACACGCTACCAATTCTATGGCAGTAGCCACATTTTTATTTCTGCTTTTTAAATCCAAATTCAAGTATTTAGGATTCCTTTTTTTATGGCCTTTACTCTTTGCCTATAGCCGAATTTATTTAGGATTACATTACCCTTTAGACATTGTTTCAGGCTATATTTTCGGAGCCTTTTCTGGATTTTTATGTTATAAATTATTCTTAATTACACAGAAAAAGTATTTTCCAAATTAATTTTTTTTGGAGTTTTTTGCTTTGCCAGTTTGCTTCGCTCGTGTCCTGCTGTACGTTTCAATCTACGCCCAAAAGCGTGGGATTTCCACTTCCACCTGCCTGCCGGGAAGCAGGTCTGGGCTAGGGAATCCATATTCAATGGGATAGTTATTCTAAATATAACTTCCCAACATTAAAGCACCCGACTCACGGTTAATCCATCGCGAATTGGCAACAAAACAGTTTCCACCCTACTATCATTTTTCAATAATTCGTTGTAGTCTAAAAGTATTTTCGTACTCAAATCATTTTTCTGTAAAGGCTCTAAAACTTTCCCGCTCCACAAAACATTATCTGATAAAATAATGCCGCCTTTATTCATTTTAGGAAGAATTAACTCAAAATAATTGATGTAATTTTCTTTATCGGCATCAATAAAAACCAAATCAAATTTCATTTCTAATGTTGGAATAATGTCAATTGCTTCCCCCAAATGCTGAACAATTTGATTTCCCCATGGGGATTTATCAAAATATTTTCTTTGAATAGCAGCCAACTCTTCCTTTATATCTATCGTATGAAGTTGCCCATTTTCTTGCATTCCTTCACTCAAACACAAAGCCGCATAGCCAGTAAAGGTTCCGATTTCTAAGATATTCACGGGACGAATTAATTTAGAAAGCATACTCAAAACACGCCCTTGAAAATGGCCACTAAGCATTCTTGGCAACAAAATTTTTTGATACGTTTCCTTATTTAAAGCCGCTAATAATGCGGGTTCATTTTCAGAATGTTGTTCGATATAATCTTCTAATTCTTGGGATATAAAGTGCATCTGCTATTTGAATTTTAATATTTTGTCAAAGTTATCAAATTATCAAATAAACAAATCCACAATTTAAACTAAATTTGCACCATGCAAATCGAGAAAAAAGACATACGGGCATTATCAAAAGAACAATTACGTGATTTTTTTGTAGCCAATCAAGACAAAGCCTTTCGTGGAAACCAAGTTTATGAATGGTTGTGGAGCAAAGGTGCGCATAGTTTTGAAGACATGACGAATGTTTCTAAGGAAACAAGAACTATGTTGGAAAACAACTTTGTAATTAATCATATCAAAGTCGATACCATGCAACGCAGTTCCGATGGAACCGTAAAAAATGCAGTCCGTTTGCACGATGGTTTAGTTGTAGAAAGTGTTTTAATTCCAACAAATACTAGAACTACCGCTTGTGTTTCTAGTCAAGTGGGTTGTAGTTTGGATTGCAATTTTTGCGCTACAGCGCGATTAAAAAGAATGAGAAATTTGGAACCTGGAGAAATTTACGACCAAGTTATAGCCATTGACAAAGAAAGTCGTTTGTATTATAATCATCCATTATCAAACATAGTTTTTATGGGAATGGGCGAACCGCTGATGAATTATAACAATGTTTTGAAAGCAATCGAAATGATAAATTCTAATGAAGGTTTGGGAATGTCTCCAAAAAGAATCACGGTTTCTACATCAGGAGTTCCTAAAATGATTAAGAAACTGGCCGATGACGAGGTTAAATTCAAATTAGCTGTATCGTTACATTCTGCAATTGATGAAATTCGTTCTCGAATTATGCCGTTTTCAACTAATTTTCCTTTATCCGAATTACGAGAATCATTAGAATATTGGTACCATAAAACGAAAAGCAAAATCACCTATGAATATGTTGTTTGGAAAGGAATTAACGACAATAAAGCGTCAATAGATGCCTTAGTGAAATTCTGTAAATATGTTCCTTGCAAAGTAAATTTAATAGAATACAATCCTATTGATGATGGCGAATTCCAACAAGCATCTGAGGAATCTATAAATGCTTATATTAAAACTTTGGCTGCCAATGATATTGTGGCAAAAGTGAGAAGAAGTCGTGGAAAAGATATTGATGCGGCTTGTGGACAATTAGCCAATAAAGAAATATAAAAGGTTTAATTGTAATAAAAAATAATTTTACAAAACAGTTTCAAAGCCGTACCTTTGAATCGCAATGAATGTAATAGCTCAAATAAAACAGCCGATACTTAAAGACATGGAACTTTTCGAAATAAAATTTCGGGAGGCCATGATTTCTAAAGTGGCGCTGCTCAACAGAATTACCTATTATATTGTCAATAGAAAAGGAAAACAAATGCGTCCAATGTTTGTTTTTCTTACTGCAAAAATGCTTTCTAAAGGTATTGTAAACGAACGAACTTTCCGTGGTGCCTCTGTAATCGAATTGATTCATACCGCGACTTTAGTTCACGATGATGTGGTGGACGACAGCAATCAAAGACGAGGTTTTTTCTCAATAAATGCCCTTTGGAAAAATAAAATTGCGGTTTTAGTTGGCGATTATTTACTGTCAAAAGGATTACTACTTTCAATTGATAATGGCGATTTTGATTTGTTGAAAATCATTTCAGTTGCTGTTCGAGAAATGAGTGAAGGCGAATTACTTCAAATAGAAAAAGCCCGAAGATTAGATATTACTGAAGCAGTTTATTATGAAATCATACAAAAGAAAACTGCTACTTTAATTGCGGCTTGTTGTGCGCTTGGTGCTAAATCAGTTCTAGATGATGAAGTCCAAGTGGAAAATATGAGAAAATTTGGAGAACTTATTGGAATGGCATTTCAAATAAAAGACGATTTATTTGATTATTCCGAAGAAGCAATTGGAAAACCAACAGGAATTGATATTAAAGAACAAAAAATGACATTGCCATTAATTCACGTTCTCAATGTTTGTAATTCAAAAGAGAAAAGTTGGCTTATCAATTCCATAAAAAATCACAACAAAGATAAAAAGCGTGTAAAGGAAGTAATTGCTTTTGTAAAAGACAATCACGGACTTTCGTATGCGGAACAAAAAATGATTCAATTCCAACAAGAAGCTTTGCAACTTTTAGAAAATTATCCAAAATCAGAGTACAAAAATTCTTTGATTATGATGGTAAATTATGTCATTGACAGAAAAAAGTAATATATTAGATTTCTAAAAAACTTTGTAACTTTGAACTTTAACCTTTGAACCCCAAATTAAATTGATTTCAAAAGCAACCATTGATACCGTTTTCGAAACTGCTCGCGTAGAGGAGGTTATTGGCGATTTTGTTCAATTGAAACGTGCGGGAAGTAATTTCAAAGGCCTGAGTCCGTTTTCAGATGAGCGTTCCCCATCTTTTATGGTTTCGCCTGTGAAGCAAATTTGGAAAGATTTTAGTTCTGGAAAAGGTGGAAATTCAGTTGCTTTTTTGATGGAACACGAGCATTTTACCTATCCAGAAGCGATTCGATATTTGGCTAAAAAGTACAATATCGAAATTGAAGAAACCGTTCAAACAGATGAGGAGAAAGTAAATACTGACGTTCGCGAAAGTATGTATTTGGTTTCTGAATTTGCAAAAAATTACTTTCAAGATGTACTTTTAAATTCTGAAGAAGGAAAGGCC
>CAMCDQ010000034.1 GCA_945873505.1 Chitinophaga pinensis | reverse complement strand
TCTTTTAATACTTTTATTAGTAAAAAATCTTAAATGTGTTTTATCCATAATTCCAAAATCATCATACTTCCAATCTTTTAAAAATACAACTTTGGAGAAAGTTCTAAAAAATCTAACATTTGGAATTGAACTTATAATAACTCCATTTGGTGCTAATTTACATTTTAAATCCTCCAAAACAGAATAAGGATCAGCCAAGTGTTCTAAAACATCGTTAAAATATATGGCATCGAAATAATTGTCAGGAAGATCATTAATATACTTTTCACAATTTCCAATAAACAATTTATCTACTATTTCTTTTGCAATTATCGCCTCCTTTTCCATTAATTCAATTCCCCAAACTTCAGCTTGATTTTTTTGTTTTAACAATGACGCAAAAGCACCATTACCACAACCAACATCCAATATTTTTTTTGAATTTTCTGGAAGATACTTCAGCATTTCTTTGCGAACATTATCATAGTAACCACTTGGCTTATTTTCGTAAAATTTCATTATTTTTGTTAAATATTAGGTTACAAAATACTTCTTTTAAAATATAATTATTTTACACAAATATAAAAAATAATCTTAACTTGCGATGTTTAATTTTGGCTATGGAAAAAATCCCTTCTTGTTCATTGATAACGCCCACTTACAATTGGCCAGAAGCTTTAGAATTACTATTATTAAGTGTGCTAAATCAAACTGTTTTACCCAATGAAGTCATCATTGCAGATGATGGTTCAAAGGAAGAAACAAAAGCATTAATTGAACGTTTTCAAAAAATATTTCCTGTTCCATTGCACCATATTTGGCATGAAGACAACCAAAATCAAAAGCCAGCTATAATGAATAAAGCCATAGCTAAATCAAAAAATGACTATATAATTGAAATTGATGGTGATATTATAATGAATAAACATTTCATTGAAGACCACTTGGGTTTTGCCGAAAAAGGATGTTATTTGTTTGGTTCAAGAGTAAACATTCAAGAGCGACTTTTACCCAAATTATTTTCAAATAAAAGCATCAATTTTAATCTGTTTTCTACTGGAATTAAAAAAAGAGGGCGAACCATTCGCATTCCTTTTTTAATGCAATTTGCAAAAAAAATAGAGAACCGTTCTTCAAAATTGCGAGGTTGTAACATGTCTTTTTGGAAAACTGATTTTATAAAAATAAATGGTTTTAACGAAGCTTTAGTTGGATGGGGAATTGATGATTCTGAAATGATTCAACGTTTGCACAATTTAGGAATTAAAGGAAAAAGATTAAAATATTCCGGAATTGCGTATCATATTTATCATAAAGAACAGTCTAAAAGTCATCTTGAAATCAATACTAAAATTGAGAAAGAAACTACCGAAAAGAAATTAACTTTCATAGAAAAAGGAATTAATCAGTATTTATAATGTTTGACATAGCCGTAATTTTAATCAATTATAATTCAACAGAACACACTATAAATTGTGTGAATTCGATAATTGAAAAAACTACACAAAATATAAGTTACCAAATCATTATTACCGATAATTGTTCTGAAAAAGACGAATATCTAAAACTCAAATCCTATTGTGATTCTTTACAAAATGGAACTATCAAATTGTATCGAAATAGCATAAATGCTGGTTTTGGAGCAGGAAATATGTTTGGATTACAATTTGCAAATGCCAATTACTATGCGTTTGTAAACAATGACACTTTATTTATAAATGACTGTTTATCAATTTTGAAAACGGCTTTAGACAACAATCCAAATATTGGAATAGCAGGAGCGCAAGCTTTCAAAGAAAATGGCGATTTCATGATTTCATTAGATCATTTTGCATCACCAACAAGAGAGATTTTAGGTCGTAATTTTTTAGAAATAATAAATTCTAAAAAATACCCTAAAAGAAAAAAAACGTATCAAAATACTATACAAGTCAATTTTGTTCCAGGAAGTTTTATGTTTGTTAGAGTAAACGATTTCAATGAAGTTGGAGGTTTTGATACTAATATATTTCTTTATTATGAAGAAACCGATTTGTGTATTCGATTGTCAAAAATAGTAAAACATGCCTATTTGGTTCCCGAAGCTGAATTCATTCATTTTCATGGAGCGAGCACGCCACGATCAATGGCTATAAAAAAAGAATTGAAGATTTCTTTGCTTTATATAATTCGAAAACATTACGGATTTTGGGGACATTTCAGCGTCTCTAGTTTTTTGACTTTAAAATATTTTTTCAGCAGTATTTTAAAACCAAAAAATTGGGCATTATTTTATTTGCTAATTAACGGAGCGTCTTTATCAAAATCATTAAAAACAAAGCAAAAAATCGTTACTATATCATGAACGAAGAAATTCACAACGCATACGAAATCATAAAAGACGGCGGAATTATCCTTTATCCAACAGATACCGTTTGGGGAATTGGTTGCGATGCGACAAATCCTGAAGCAGTTGCCAAAATCTATAAACTCAAACAAAGAACAGAAACACAAAGTATGATTGTGCTGATGAATGGTGAAAAAATGATGTACAATGTTTTCAAAGATATTCCAGAAGTAGCTTGGCAAATAATAGATTTATCAGAGAAACCAACCACAATAATTTTAGACAATCCTAGAAATGTAGCGGCAAATTTAATTTCTCAAGACAAATCGTTAGGAATTAGAATTGTGAAAGAGCCTTTTTGCTTTAAATTAATGGAAAAAATGAGAAAACCATTAGTTTCCACTTCTGCAAATATTTCGGGGCAACCCACCCCTATTGCCTTCAAAGATATTAGCCCAGAAATTATAAAAGGTGTGGACTATGTTGTAAATTTGCAGCGCGATAAAATTGGAGGAAAGCCATCGACAATTATAAAATTGACTTGTGATTCTCAGGTGAAAATTATACGGAAATAGTAATAGCGACGAATTCACGAATTATTTTTGGTGAAAATTATTAAAAAAAATATTTTACCGCAAATTCGCAAATTATTTTTTTAGTATTATGGAAGAGTATATTTATAAAGAAGAAAATTATAAAATAGTAGGTATATTATTTGAAGTGCACAAAAATCTTGGGAAAGGATTTTCTGAAATAGTCTATAAAGATGCTATTGAATATGAATTTCTGGAACAAAACATTCCATTCGAAAGAGAAAAAGAATTTTCCGTTAATTATAAAAATACAACTTTAAAACATAGATTCTATGCTGACTTTGTTGTTTATGACAAAATCATCCTTGAAATTAAAACCGTTGATTGTTTTAATAATAGTCACTATAACCAATGTTTAAACTATTTAAAGGTTTCTAAAAACAAATTAGCAATACTTGCCAATTTCAACTTAGTATCTTTAGAATACAAACGCATCATAAGTTCAAAAAAATAATTTGCGAATTTGCGGTAAAAATTATGAATTACAAAACAGCATTAAATAATAAAATATTCGAAGTAATTTCAAAAGCTTCCCAAGAACTAAACATAGAAAGTTATGTGATTGGTGGGTTTGTGCGGGATTTAATTTTAGATAGAGATTTCAAAAAAGATATAGATATTGTAACTGTTGGTAGCGGAATTGAACTTGCCTTAAAAGTATCCGAATTGCTTCCTAACAAACCAAAAGTGCAAGTTTTTAAGACTTACGGAACTGCAATGTTGCGTTTTGAAGATACCGAAATTGAATTTGTAGGCGCGCGAAAAGAATCCTATCATTTTGAAAGTAGAAATCCTGTTGTAGAAAACGGAACCTTAGAAGACGATCAAAACCGCCGTGATTTTACCATAAACGCATTGGCATTATCTTTAAATCAATCGAATTTTGGTGAATTATCCGATCCTTTCAATGGTTTGGGGGATATGCAAAATAAAATCATAAAAACACCTCTTAATCCTGATATTACTTTTTCTGATGATCCGTTGCGAATGCTTCGAGCCATTCGGTTTGCCAACCAATTGGGATTTCAAATTGAGGAAAAATCCTTGCAATCTATAACTCAAAATAAAGAGAGAATCAATATTATTTCTGGGGAACGCATTGTAGATGAGTTGAATAAAATACTTTCAACCGACAAACCATCAATTGGCTTTCTATTGTTATATAAAACAGGGCTTTTAGACATCATTCTTCCCGAATTAACTGCTTTAAATCAAGTGGAAGAAATTGATGGACATACCCATAAAAATAATTTTTATCACACTTTAGAAGTCGTTGATAACATTTGCCCAAATACAGACGATGTTTGGTTGCGATGGTCGGCTTTATTGCACGATATTGGAAAAGCACCCACAAAACGTTTCAATAAAAAGCAAGGTTGGACATTTCACGGACACGAATTTTTGGGTGGAAAAATGGCAAAGAAAATCTTTGAGCGCTTGCACATGCCATTGAATCACAAAATGAAATTTGTTCAAAAAATGGTTATGATGAGTTCGCGTCCCATAGTATTATCAGAAGATATTGTAACTGATTCGGCGGTGCGTCGTTTGGTTTTTGATGCAGGAGAAGATGTAGAAAATCTAATGACACTTTGTGAAGCGGATATCACAACCAAAAACCCTAATAAATTCAAGAAATACCATAATAATTTCGAAATTGTTCGCAAGAAAATTGTGGAAGTTGAAGAACGCGATCACGTTAGGAATTTTCAACCGCCAATTACAGGTGAAGAAATCATGACCTTATTCAATTTAAAGCCTTCCCGTGAAATTGGAGTTCTTAAAGAAGCTATAAAAGAAGCCATTTTGGAAGGAGAAATCGCCAACGATTATGATGCAGCCTATGAATTTATGTTAAAAAAAGCAGCAAAATTGGGTTTAAAAAAACTAGATAAACAATGAGAAAATATTTTATTTCTTGGGCAAAAATAGCTTTAATTTTAGTTTATTTAGTTATAGTTGCAGGTGCCTTAGTTAGAATGACAGGCTCTGGAATGGGCTGCCCTGATTGGCCAAAATGCTTTGGATACTACATTCCTCCTACTGAAATTAAAGAATTATTATACACTCCAGGAAAAGAATATTCAAAGGGTCAAGTTATTATTAATGATGAAAAACTATTAGTTGCCAAAGAAAATTTTGTAGCTGCAAATAATTTTGAAAGTCCGCATTGGGAAAAATATGCCAAACATGAATATGCTATTTTCAATCCATTACACACTTGGGTAGAATATATTAACCGTTTAATTGGAGCTTTAGCAGGTTTGGCCTGTGTTATTGCGTTATTTTTCTCCTTTGGTTATTGGAAAAGTAATAAGAAATTGATATTTTTAAGTTTTCTTATTTGTTTTTTGATGGGATTCCAAGCATGGTTAGGAAAAATAGTAGTAGATTCTGTATTAAATCCTTATAAAATAACCACTCATATGCTTGCGGCTTTACTTATTGTTGCGGTTCAGTTGTTTGTGATTTATTCCGTTCAAGAAAAGCAAAAGGCAAAAACATTCAATTCTGAATTCAAATGGGTTTTATTAGCAGCTTTAGGATTAACCATTGCTCAAATCATTTTTGGAACGCAAGTTCGAGAATCGGTTGATACCATTGTTGAGGCAGGTTTACCAAAGGAAGTTTGGTTGCAAAATCCTAAAGGAAGCTTCTATATGCACCGAAGTTTTTCGATAGTAGTTCTATTTACCAACTTATTTTTGTTTTGGAGAAACAGAGAACTAAAGTTAGGTTTTAATAAAATTAATTGGGTAATTGCTTTACTTTGTATTGAAATTCTATCGGGAATTTCGATGTTCTATTTCAATTTTCCATTTGGATCCCAAACGGTACATGTTGTAATTGCTACGATTATTTTTGGTTTACAACTCTATTTATTATTAGAAAACAGTAAAAAAATTACTAAATAATACCCAGACTATATTGTCGCATTTCGTTGATTACATTACTATAAATGTCTAAACTATTAAAAAAAGATAAATTCTTAGATTTATCAGATTATGGAAGGCCTATTGGAAAAATAATTGCCAACCAGCTTAAAAACACTCGCTTCACTCCTATTCACGTAACGTTATTATTTGGTCTTTCGGGTCTAATTTCTATAGTTTGTGTCTTAGAAAACCATTATTTTTGGGCAGGTTTTTTCCTTATTTTAAAATCCGCAATTGATGCGGCTGATGGTGAATTAGCTCGATTGAAAAACACGCCTTCTTATGTGGGAAGATACCTCGATAGTGTTTTTGATATTGTCTTAAATTTCATGATTTTGATGACCATTTGCTACGTTTCAAAAACGACGATTTGGTTTACCATTTTGGCGTTTTTTGGGGTGCAATTGCAAGGTACTTTATACAATTATTACTATGTAATTTTGAGAAATAAATCAGTGGGTGGAGATACAACCAGTAAAATTTTTGAATACAAATCGCCACGAGCTTTGCCCGGTGAAACCCAAAAATCGGTTGATATTTTATTTAGGATTTACACCTTGGTTTACGGAATATTTGATAAGGTAATTCACTTTTTAGACCAAGATGCGTACAAGGTAAAAAAGTTTCCAAATTGGTTTATGACGTTACTATCCATTTACGGATTGGGATTTCAATTGCTAATAATTGCAATTATGTTACCTATGGATTTGATTGAATTTATCGTTCCGTTTTTTATCGTTTACACGTTATTTATTTTTGTGATAATTGGTATTAGAAAATCGTTTATTAAGACATAAAATCACTATAGAATAAATCGATAGTGATTATTTAAATAATTATTTGTCAGCATTTTATAATTAATTTATTAAATAAAATAATTAAATCAATTTTATCCAATCCAATTTTTGAAATTCGATACTTTTTTGCACTTCAAAACTACTAATTCGATTCATTATTTTAATTTGAAAAGTAGTAATTACGTTCAATTTGAATAGAAACAAAAATCTACTTAGATAAATTAATTACGAAAATTATCATTATCAGTACAATCGATTTTAGCCCAGACCTGCCTGCCGGCCGGCAGGTAGAAGGGAAAATCCCGCTTTATTTTGCGTAAGTAAAAATAAAGCGGATTTGGAATGATAGCCGGATTAGCTCCTAAAAAAAATCTTATTAACAAATCTGGAATCTAAAATCTAAAATCTAAAATTTAATTTTACCTTTGTTACTTCACAAAAATAAAGAATATGGTTTATAAATTTAGAGTAATTTTAGACGCGGAAGAGGACATTTTTAGAGATATTGCGATACTTGCGGAGGATACTTTGGAGGATTTGCACAATGCTATTTTCAATTCTTTTGGGTTTGACGGAATGGAAGTCGCTTCTTTTTACACGTGTGATGATACGTGGAATCAGGAGGATGAGATTCCGATGTTTGACGCTGGAGATGTTCCGGGCGAGCAAAAAACGATGAGCGATTATCAATTATCGGATTTGTTGGACAAGCAAAATACTAAGATTATATATGTTTATGATTTTATAAATATGTGGACTTTTCTTGTGGAATTGGCTGCTGTGGAAGAACAAATTGCTGGTAATTTTTATCCTGAAACGATTTTTTCTCACGGTGAAATGCCTGATGAAGCGATGGAAAAGAATTTTGAAGCGGATATGCACGATAATATTTACGGTGAATTTGAGGATGATTTGGACGAAGATGATTTGGATATGTTCAGCGGCGATGATAGTTTTGAGGATTACGGAACGGAGGAGAATTGGAATTAGCCCCCTAACCCCCAAAGGGGGAACAATAAATACATTCAAAATATTAATTAACTTAATACTGCTCTATTCTTGGCACCTCCCCTTCGGGGAGGACGGGAGGGGCCTAACTTATGCTAAACCTATATAATACCCACATTGAGACTTTGTCGATTCACAGAGTTGGAAATAAAAGCAGAAACGAACCGCTATTTTTATCGGAGCAACCCTTTAATTTGAATGACGAAATTGTGCCTTTGATGAAAGAATATTTCTTTAGACCTTTTAGAGAAAAGGAAGAAAATTATTTTCAATTTGCGCACGAAGTTGATTTGGATTACAATGAAATGTTCAAATTTGCTTCAGAAATTTTTGACAATCCAAGTGATTTGCACGATGTTTCAAAGAAAATTACCAATCATTTATTTGAGCAATCAAACCATCCGCATATCAAAAACGGGGAAGTTTACGTGGCGTATTTGACGAATATCAATATTGATAATAATGTAGTTGATGCAATTGGAGTTTTCAAAAGCGAGTTACATTCCGACTTTTTACAGTTTGAAGAAAAAGGAACTGCTTTAGAAATGATTTTGCAACAGGGAATTAACCTCAGCAAATTGGACAAAGGATGTTTGATTTTTAATTACAAAAAAGAAGAAGGTTATAAAATATTAACGGTGGATAGCAATCGGTATGATGCAAGATATTGGTTGGAACATTTCCTTTCAGTTGATGCGTTTCAAGACGAGAATTTTATCACTAAAAAATACTTGAAATTTTGTCAGGGATTTGCAAAAGACGTTGTTTTTCCTGCCGAAGACAAAAAAGAAGAGGTAATGTTTATGAACCGTTCAGTGAATTATTTTGCTAAAAATGATCAATTTGAAGAAAGTAATTTCTTGAATGAAGTTTTGGATAATCCCGATTTGATTCCTGAATTTAGAAGCTACAAAGTGGATAAAGGAGAAAAATACAGTATTGAAGACATTACGACGTTTCCAATTGCAAATGCAGCGGTTTCGGATGCTCGAAAATCAATTAAAAACGTAATTAATTTAGACACCCACATTCAGATAAAAATGGATTTCATTAACCCTGAAAGTGCCGAAAAATATGTTGAAAAAGGCTGGGATGAAGAAAAACAAATGTATTATTATTTGGTTTATTTCAATAAAGAACAGAAAAGCTAAAAGAAATCATTAATGAATCATTATCAAATCCTAAATTTATCTATTTGGAATTTTTTTGTAACAAAAAAGCCCTACTTTCGTTATATTAAAAGCTAAATCAAAATCCTTTGGAAACTATTCTCACCATAAAAAATCTGAACAAGATTTATAATAAATATGTTCATGCCGTAAACAATGTTTCACTTGAAATACACAAAGGCAATGTCTATGGGATTTTAGGTCCAAATGGAAGTGGAAAATCTACAACTTTGGGAATTGTACTGAATGTGGTCAACAAAACTTCTGGAGAATACAGTTGGTTTGACGGAAAAGTTGAAACGCACGAGGCACTAAAAAAAGTGGGGGCAATTATTGAGCGTCCCAATTTCTATCCATATATGACTGCAAAGCAAAACTTGGAATTGGTTTGCAAAATCAAAAATATCGACCATTCTAAAGTGCAGGAAAAACTGACATTAGTTGGATTGGTAGAACGAGAAGACAGTAAATTCAGTACGTTTTCATTGGGAATGAAACAACGTTTGGCAATTGCTTCGGCATTGTTGAATGATCCTGAAATTCTTATTTTAGACGAACCTACAAATGGATTAGACCCACAAGGAATTCACCAAATTCGAGATATTATTCGATTAATTGCTTCGAAAGGAACTACTATTTTATTGGCATCGCATTTATTAGATGAAGTTGAAAAAGTATGTTCGCATGTTTTAGTTTTGCAAAAAGGAAAAATCCTTTATTCAGGAACTGTTGATGGAATGACTTCAAACGAAGGCTATTTCGAGTTGCAATCGGACGATAATGACGCATTAAAAACAGTTTTGAGTTCGCATCCAGCAATCGAAAAAGTAGTTGTTGAGGAAGGAAAAGTATTGGTATATCTTAAAAATCCTTTAGAAGCATCCGCATTAAATCGGTATCTATTTGAGAAAAGCATTTTTTTAAATCATTTGGTTAAACGTAAAATTAGCTTGGAAGAGCAATTTTTGGAATTAACAAAAAATAAATAGCAATTTCAATTTAAAACTTTCAAATCTCAAATCCGAAAACTCAAATCTAAAATATAAATGAAACGATTACTTTCTATAGAATTACAAAAAATATGGCTCAGCAAATCAAGTAGAATATTAACCATTAGTTATTTCTTTTTACTTTCATTTATCGCTTTAATAGCCTCGATAAAATTTAATATTGGCAGTTTTAAATTGCATATTGCAGAGCAAGGAATTTTCAATTTCCCCTATATTTGGCATTTCAACACTTATATTGCGGCAATTTTAAAATTCTTTTTGGCAATTGTAATTGTTTCAATGATGTCGAACGAATACAGTTATGGCACATTAAAACAAAATTTAATTGACGGAATGAGTAAGCAAGAATTCATTTTATCAAAATTCTTAACAGTTGTTGTTTTCTCATTTGTATCCACTGTTTTTGTTTTTATAATGTCTTTAATATTAGGATATAGTTTTTCATCTTATACCGAATTCAGTATTGTTTTCACTGATTTAGAATATTTATTGGCGTATTTCATTAAATTAATTGGTTTCTTTTCTTTATGTCTTTTTTTAGGAATATTGGTAAAAAAATCGGCATTTGCAATTGGATTTTTATTCGTTTGGAATGTCTTAGAATCAATTTTAAAAGGGATTTTAAGTTTTAAAGTGTTTCCAGAAGGAAAAACAGCCGATAATATACTGCAATTTCTTCCTTTAGAATCGATGAGCAATTTAATAGTTGAACCTTTTTCGAGATTATCAGTTGTCAAAAATATTCAAACGGCTATTGGTGGCGCGGGAAATGGCAAAGATTATGATGTTCATTTTACAGCTATTTTAATCGTTCTTGCATGGACTGTTATTTTTATGTTAATGTCCTACAAATTACTTAAAAAACGAGATTTATAGTATCTTTGCGGAGATATGAAGAATACTCGAAATTCCCTCTTTTTTTTACTATTTCTCTGTACCTCTTGGGCATTGAATGCGCAATATATTCAAGTTGACGATACGTATTCCGCACAACAATTGGTTCAAAATGTATTGGTAAACAATAGCCCGTGTGCTGGAGTGTCTAATATTACTGTTAGTGGAGATACTTTTAGCGGCATTCAAAACAGCTATGGTTTTTTCACTAACAATACCGTTGTTTTCCCTTTTACAAGTGGAATTGTGTTAACAACGTCTAGAGCAAAAAAAGCAGAGGGTCCAAATTCAAGCTTAATAGATGAAGGTTCAACTTCATGGGCTGGAGATTATGATTTGGAACAAGCATTAGGAATAACAGGAAGTATAAATGCGACTTCCTTAGAATTTGATTTTACACCGATTTCAAGTAAAATTAGTTTTGACTACGTTTTTGCATCCGAAGAATACCATGACTATGCTTCGTGTCGCTATTCTGATGGATTTGCTTTTCTTTTAAAAGAAGCAAATACTCAAGATCGCTATGAAAATTTAGCATTGGTTCCCAATACTACAACACCCGTAAAAGTGACCTCTGTACATCCTCTAATTCCAGGTAATAATGGCTGCCCAGCGATAAACGAACAATACTTTGATGCTTTTAATGGAACCGAATACCCTACAAATTATAATGGACAAACGGTTGCGATGACAGCCAAAGCAACTGTAATTCCTGGTAGAACCTACCATATTAAATTAGTTATTGCAGATGAAGAAAATTACAGATATGATTCTGCCATTTTTCTAAGCGGTGGAAGCTTTAATGTTGGTGCCGACTTAGGTGAAAATAAATTGATTGCCACAAACAATCCAATTTGTGCGGGAGAAACTTATGATTTAAATGCTACCCAATCGGGTAACAATACCTATAAATGGTTCCGTAATAATTTTGAAATTTTTGGTGAAATAAGTCCCATTTATACCGTGAGAAATTCTGGAGTTTACAAAGTTGAAATTACTTTAAACGGTACTGCCTGTATTGCTACTGGAACTGTTACTATTGAATACAGTGCAAAACCGGTATTGACAAGTACTGTTTTGATTCAATGTGATGATAATAATGATGGCGTATCAACATTTGATTTAACAAAAGTGAATACTATCATTACTAGCGGAAATTCACAGTTAAGCACCCCAATATTTTATGAAAATATAACGGATATAAATCCGATTCCAAATCCCACAAATTATCAAAATATAACAACCAATACCGTTTATGGGAAAGTTACCAATCAATTTGGCTGTACTGCTTTTGCAACTGTAAACCTACAAATTGCCAATAATTCGATTGCCACACAAAATCCTATAATAAAATGTGATTCCGATGCCAATCAAGATGGTTTTGTCGCATTTGACTTAAATACAGATGCAACTCCACAAATTTTATCTAACTTGCCTTCAGGTCTTGTTGTAGAATATTATCTAACCGAAAATGACGCTATTTTACAAAATAATCCGTTACCAAATAATTATACCAATACAACTGAAAACGAGCAAGTTATTTATGCTCGAATTGTAAACGGCTCCGATTGTTTTGGGATTACTCCAATAAAATTAAAAATAATCGTATTTAAACCTGCAAATTTCAGTGATGAAACCGTCTATATATGTGATGGGAATCCGAAGAGAATCGCTATTGCAAATGGATTTTCTAGTTATTCATGGAGTAATGGATCAATAACATCGTTTACATCAATTGCTACCGCAGGAAATTATACCGTAACTGCGTCTAATGCGGAAGGATGTATCGCAACCAAAAAATTCATTGCAATAGCTTCTGGAATTGCAACGATAACTTCTGTAGACATAAATGATTTTTCTGGAAATGGAAATTCTGTTTTAATCAATTATACTGGAATTGGAGATTATGAATTTTCACTTGATGGAGTTCACTTTCAAAACAGCCCATTATTTACAAATGTGCAAGAAGGAGATTATTTAGTGTATATAAAAGACATATATGGTTGCGGAATGCCAACTCCAACAAGGATTTTTGTCTTAGATTATCCAAGATTTTTTACACCAAATGGAGACAGTTACAATGATTTTTGGAAAATAAAAAATAGTGCTAAATATCCGAATATGTTACTTTATATTTTTGACAGATACGGAAAATTGATAACCCAAGTAAATCCAAAAGGAAACGGCTGGGACGGCACCTATAATGGTCGCCCTGTTCCTGCGGAAGATTATTGGTTTAGTATTATTTTAGAAAATAACAGAATTATAAAGGGGCATTTTGCACTTTTGAGATAAAATAACTATTTTTACGCTTTGTGAAATAACTATATGAATAAATTAACCTTACTCTTTTTACTATTATCCTCCTTAATTTCTTTTTCCCAGTTAAGTAACAAACACTGGATTCCGCCATTGCATTCAAGGGATGCAAGTCAAATTGATGATCAATATGTTTATTTATCAACTCCTGAAACGACCCCGTTTTTGGTTACAATAACTGATGGAAGTGGAAATCCATATCCTAATTCACCTGTTTTAATCTCTGCAGCTACTCCAAATTTCATTTCAATTGGAACTGGCCAACCAACAAAAATGTTTCTAAATCTTAGTGATGTCAATACAGTAGTATCAGACAAAGGAATTATATTATCAGGAAGCAAAGATTTCTATGTTAGTTTTCGAATGCAGGCTGACAATCATGCCGAAACATTAATATCGAAAGGAAGACCCGGTATCGGAAAAAGTTTCAGATTGGGTTGTTTAATAAACGAAACTCAGGATGGCAGAAAATCATTTGTAGCGAGTGTAATGGCTACAGAAAACAATACAACTGTTACTCTATCAAACTATAATACAGGAGTGATTTTTGCATCTGGGTCAGGAAACATTATAGCAGACAGTCAAACATTTACCTTAAACGCTGGACAAAGTATTGTTTTTAGTGGTTATAGCAATATCACTGCAAATCTAACCGGAATAATTGGCGCTCTAATAACTGCTGATAAAGACGTTGCTGTAAATACTGGCAATGCTCTTGGTGGTACCGAAAATGGAAGAGCTGATTTAACATTAGATCAGATTGTGTCAGCCTCACAAATTGGAACTGAATATGTTTTCATTAAAGGCAATGGATCGGCCGTCATGGAAACACCTCTGATTGTTGCCCATCAAGATGGAACAGCAATTTTTATTAATGATATTCCTACTCCAGTAATTACAATTAATGCAGGAGAATTTTATGTAGTTCCCAATTTCTATTACCAAGGAACAGCCAATAGCAATTTATATGTAAAAACCAGTAATCCCGTATTTGCTTATCAATTTTTAGGAGGTGGATCGAGCACAGCTACTTCAGGTTTAAACTTCATTCCGCCCTTAAGTTGTTTTTTTCAAAATTCAGTTAATATCCCCTTGGTAAACCAAATCGGCCCCATTAATTATACTGCAGATTTAATGATTTTGACCTATTCAACAGCTGCGATAACTATAAATGGAACTGCAATTTCAAACACCCAAGCGCAAACTGTATTAGGAAATACCGATTGGGTTTCTTACAGAATTGGAAATCAAACTGGAAATGTAAATGTCGTTTCAACTGGTCCGTTGGCTGTAGGTGTATTTGGATATTTAGGAACAGCTGTTGGCTTTGCAGGGTATTACTCTGGATTTGGAAGTGCACCTCAAGATACAAATGTAACTATATGTTCAAACAGCACAAAAGATTTATTTGATGTAATAACTGGAAATCCGGGAACGGGTGGAACTTGGTCTGTTCCAGCAGGTGGCAGACCATTAAACGGAAATATTTTTGATCCCGCCATCAATTCACCAGGGGAATATATTTATACCTTTACAAAATCATGTAATACTTCGCTTACAACAATTAGCGTTAAAGTAATTGTTACAATTCAACAAATTAATAAAACAGGTGTTAGTACTTCAACTTCTTCATGTGTAACAACGGCTCCTTATGATTTGTTTCCTTTATTAGGAAGTTCAGCTGAGGTTGGCGGTACATGGAGTCCAGTTTTAAGCTCTGGAACAGGTGTTTTCAACCCTGCTGTTGACCCTGGTAGAATTTATACTTATAGTTTTCCTGCAACTGGGGTTTGTCCGGTTGTTTCCTCAACTGTAACTGTAAATAATTCTGTTGTTCCAATTATTTATCCCATTACAGATTTTGTAAAATGTGATGATGCAATAGATCCTACTGATAATAGTACTACTAATGGAACGGCAACTTTTAATTTAACTTTAAAAAATAGTGAGGCATTAGGAATTCAACCCGGAGTTAACGTAACTTATCACACTTCTCAAAGCGATGCTAATTTAGGTCAAAACGGAATTACTTCTATAAATACAGCAAATAGAGTTATCTATGTAAGATTAACAATTGCAACTTCAGGATGTTATATGACTACCTCTTTTAACCTTGTTGTAAATCCTATTCAAACCATAACAACTCAGCCTTTAGCATCTCAAGATATTTGTGTCGGAGGTAGTGTAGCTCCATTTTCAATAACATATTCAGGAGGATTAGGAACGCCAACATACCAATGGTATAGCAATAGTATTAATAATTCTACTAGCGGTATCCTAATTTCAGGAGCAATAGCTTCATCTTATACACCACCAACATTTATTACCTCAGGAAATTATTACTATTATGCTATAGTTACATTATCTGGATTAGATTGTGGTAGTGTGGCGAGTAATACTGCATTAGTTCGTGTGGTTCCAGATCCAACAGTGACCATTACACCAAATACTCAAATTATTTGTCAAGGAACTATCCCCACTGATTTGGTGGTTACTCCATCAGGAGGCGTTGGAACTTATAGTTACCAATGGTATAATTCTCAAACCAATACAGCAATAGCAGGAGCAACTAATACAACTTACACTCCATCAACAGCTACAGTGGGTACCTTATCTTATTATTGTATTATCACTCAAACTGGATCGGCATGTTCAGTAACAAGTCCACTTGTAAGTGTTCAAGTTGTTGCAGTTCCAACAGTTAGCACTCAACCTTTAGCGAGTCAACCAATTTGTATTAACAATACCCCAATAACATTAACTACTGCTTTTATCGATGGAACTGGGACACCAACGTATCAATGGTTCACTAACATAGTTAATTCATATACAGGAGGAACAGCAATTACTGGAGCTACAACACTGAGTTATACTCCAATAACTGCAGTAGTTGGTTCTCTTTATTACTATTGTATTGCAACATATTCAAATGGAGGTTGTGGTACGGTTTCTACCAATATTGCTGAAGTAATTGTTAACCCTTTACCCGTAATTAACGATATTACTATAGTACAATGTGATGATGATTTAGATGCAATTACTGCTTTTAACTTGACAGTAAATAATAATCTAATTTCTGCCAATGCTGCCAATGAAACCTTTACTTATTATACTTCTTTAGCTGGTGCAAATGCCAATCCGACCTATGATGTGATTACCAATCCACTTGCTTTCACAAATACTACTCCTACCCGAATGGATATTTGGACTAGAGTTACCACTGTAAATGGTTGTTACCGTGTTGCAAAAATAACGTTGAAAGTCCCAGCGCCAAATATTCCTTCCACCTATAATATAACACTACCGCCCGTTTGTGATGATTTATTAGATATAAATGGAAATAATACCATTAACAATAATGACCGTGATGGAATTGCAACCTTTAATTTCAGTTCAACGGAAGCAACAATTAGAGCTCTTTTACCAATAACGGGTGTTTACAATATAAGATATTACCGAAACCGAGCCGATGCATTAGCAGAACTAAATGTCATTACTGATTTAGTAAATTATAGAAACATTGGCTATCCAAGAACTCAAAATATTTGGGTTCGAATTGATAGTGATATTACCAATGCTTGTTACGGTTTAGGACCTTTTGTAACATTAAATGTTGAAGCCTTGCCGTATGCTCATCCTGTTATAATTCCTAGACAATGTGATGATAACCAAGACGGAATATTCAATTTTATTACCGTTAACTTAGAAAGAGATTTGTTATTAGGACAAACTGGAGTGGCTGTAACTTATTTCGATGCTGCAAATAACCCATTAAGAGATTCAAATAATAATTTAATAGCAAGTCCATTTCCAGCAACTTTTTCGTCCACTTCACAAACAATAAAAGCTGTTGTAACAAATACAACTACTCAAGCCTGTTCTTATTCTACAACAATTGAATTTATATTGGATAAATCACCAATAGATTTTACAATTCCAACAACTGAAACCACGACTTGCGATGATGAAGCTGAACCTTCTTTGCAAGACGGACAATATAATTTTACAAATTCTCAAGCAATTCACGACATTGTAATTTTGGGGCAACCCACAGGAATGGTATATGAATATTACGATGAAAATAATTTGCCTTTGACTACACCATTACCAAATCCTTTGCCTGTTACTTTTACAAAAGACATAACGATACTTGTGTATAACCCAATAAATCCGACTTGTAAAATTACAAAAACTATAAAATTCATAGTCAATCCAGTTCCTAAAATAGAATTAATTGATAGCGAATTAGTTTGTAGTAATATTCCAACATTCTATGTTTTATTGACCGCAGAAATCACAGACGGAACTCCAGAAACTGATTATACTTATGTTTGGTCAAAAGATGGTGTAGAAATTTTTCCTTTGGAAACGTCATACACACTAAATGTAAATTTAGAAGGAATTTATACCGTAAAAGTCACCAACGCTTACGGTTGTTCAAGAATTAGAACAATTACAGTTATAGCTTCGGATGCGGCACATTTTCTAATGCCAACCATAATGGATTTGAGTGAAAATAATACAGTTATTGTTAACGCTACGGGACTAGGAAATTATGTTTACAGTTTAGATTATCCAAATGCTTATCAAGCCATAAATATATTTACAGATGTTGCTCCCGGGGTTCATACTGTTTATGTGAAAGACTTAGATGGTTGTGGTACTTCATCACAAATAATTAATGTAATAGGAATTCCAAAATTTTTCACCCCAAATGCTGATGGTTTTAATGATACATGGAATGTACTTGGGTTAACGTCAACAAATAATTACAAAACTACTATTTACATTTTTGACCGCTATGGCAAATTATTAAAAGAACTAAGCCCAATTAGTAAAGGATGGGATGGTACATTTAACGGTGGAATTATGCCTTCAGACGACTATTGGTATACCATTTATTTTGAAGATGGGCGAACTGCTAAAGGACATTTTACCTTGAAACGATAACTATCATTTTTCCAAATCTTACTATTCTAACTTTTAATTTAAGTCTGAATTATTTCGTTTAGATAAATAAAAACGGTCTTGAGAATTCAAAACGAACTCATTAGCCCCGATAGCAGCGACATCCCACGCCCTTGCGTGGATATAGCGAATAGCGGGAAAAAATAGTATAAAAACTACTGACGTTTATGCTCCTAAAAATAAATAGTGTAATTTTGCAAAATCCCAAATTATAGGGAAATAAAATATATGAGAACTAAATCTTTAAAGAAGAATAAGATAAACGTAATTACCCTTGGGTGTTCGAAGAATGTATACGATAGTGAAGTATTGATGGGGCAATTGCGCGCAAGTGGCAAGGATGTTGTGCATGAAGAAGAGGGTAATATTGTGGTTATTAATACCTGTGGATTTATTGATAATGCTAAGGCAGAATCGGTAAATATGATTTTAGAATATGCTGATAAAAAAGAGCGCGGGATTGTAGATAAAGTATTTGTAACTGGGTGTTTGTCTGAACGTTACAGACCTGATTTAGAAAAAGAAATCCCAAATGTAGACCAGTTTTTTGGAACTACAGAATTACCTGCCTTATTGAAGGCTTTGGGGGCAGATTACAAACATGAATTATTGGGAGAACGCTTGACAACGACACCAAAAAATTATGCTTATTTGAAAATTGCTGAGGGTTGCGACCGTCCGTGTAGTTTTTGTGCTATTCCATTAATGCGAGGAAAACACGTTTCGCAAACAATTGAAAAATTAGTGAAAGAAACGCAAGGGTTGGCGAAAAATGGCGTTAAAGAACTGATTTTGATTGCTCAGGATTTGACTTATTATGGTCTTGATATTTATAAAAAACGAAATCTAGGGGAATTATTAGAAGCTTTGGTAAAAGTAGAAGGTATTGAATGGATTCGTTTGCACTATGCTTTTCCTACTGGTTTTCCGATGGATGTTTTGGAAATTATGAAACGGGAGCCTAAAATTTGTAATTATATTGACATTCCTTTGCAACACATTTCTGATGCTATTTTGAAATCAATGCGCCGTGGAACCACTCAAGAAAAAACAACAAAATTGCTAAAAGATTTTAGAGCTGCAGTTCCTGGAATGGCTATTCGAACGACATTGATTGTTGGATATCCTGGCGAAACACAAGAAGATTTCGAAATATTAAAAGATTTTGTACAAGAAATGAAATTTGACCGAATGGGTTGTTTTGCTTATTCCCATGAAGAAAATACCCACGCCTATTTATTAGAAGACAATGTTCCTGATGAAGTAAAACAAGCACGTGCTGAAGAAATCATGGAATTACAATCTCAAATTTCTTGGGATTTGAACCAAGAGAAAATTGGTCAAGTATTCAAATGTATTATCGATAGAAAAGAAGGCGGCCATTTTGTGGGGCGTACTGAATTTGATAGTCCGGATGTAGACAATGAAGTATTGATAGACGCTACAAAACATTACGTAAAGACTGGAGAATTTGTGATGATTAAAATTACTGAAGCAACAGAATTTGATTTGTATGGAGAGCCAATTGTTTAATTAAAGTTATACTAAGACTACGATTTTGTTAATTCTATTTTGAAAATTTAAACTAAAATTTATGAAAACACTTAAAATAATTGCGAGCTTGATTCTTTTATTTTCTATTCAATCTCTTTCGGCTCAATATGGACAAGGTGGTTATGGACAAGGTGGTTATGGACAGGGTGGTTTTGGAGGAAATCCAATGAACAATCAAAACCAACAAATGGGAAATCAAAACAGAACTCAAACAGTTAAAGAACCTCCTATTGAGGAAACAGTGAAAAAGGTAGTTGATAGAATAAAAATACAGTTAACCCTTGACGAACTTCAGGTAATTGCCATCGGAAATATTATCACCGAAAGCATGAAAAAACAAAATGCAGTTTTGAAAAAAGAAGATTCTAATGAAAATAAAACAAGCGAACTGAAAGCTATTGCTGAAAAAACAGATCTTGACATATTAATTTTATTGGACAAAACACAAAAAGCAAAATACAAGCAACTTTCTGAAGATTTAAGAAACCAGCAAGAAGCATCCTCTAGAAGAGGACGATAAAAAAAAAATCCGAATCAGTTGATTCGGATTTTTTTTAGGTGAAATTTATATCTTACGCCAGAACTTATTTAGTATCCAATTCAAAGTTGAAAATAACTTTAATTTGATCAGCAAATTTCTCTTTTACTAAATTAGGAATCTCGATGTTGTAATCTTGTGCATGAACAGAAAAACTTCCCGAAGCAGCAACTTTTCCTCCATTTGATGAAAGGTAAATTTTAGTTTTTACTTTCTTGGTAACGCCATGTATTGTCAAATCTCCTTCAACATCATAAGCCGTTTTTGTAGCTGATACTTTTTTGGCATCAAATCCTGCAATTTTTCCTTTGAAAGTTGAGTTTGGAAACTTAGAGGATTCCATATAGTTTTCATTAAAATGCTCTTCCATTAAAGGTGCTTTAAATCGGAATGATTTTATGATGGCACTCGTAGCAAAGTTTCCAGTAGCCTCGTCAAGAATTGCAGAAACAGTGTTGCTTTTTCCGGCAATCTCAACTAGATTTGGCATTGAAGCATCAAATTTAATTTCCCCAGAACGGGTAAGTATTCTTTGTGCAAATGTTACATTGGTGAAAAATAATGCCAACGAAAGAATTAATACTTTTTTCATCTTATTTTTATCTAATTTTCTAAATAACCTTGGGTTTTCCAAAGTCTTATCATTGTAATTGTTGCTTGTGGCAAAGCACCTTCTTGAGGCATAATGTTTCCACATGAAGCGTCTAATCGGCACAATAAATCACCGTTTTGAGTTGCATTTTTAACTTGCGCATACGTTTCTAAATTAGGAAACTCATTTCCGCCTGCGTGGCAACTCGTACATTTTGCAGACATCACAGGAGCAATGTGCGTAGTATACGTTGGATCAGTAATTACTGCCGAAATATCTTGAACGGTTGCTGATTCACAGGAAACAAGGAACAAACCACTAATTGCAAATAAAACTATTTTTAAATTTTTCATTTTTTTCTTTTTTATTAAAATACTCTGTACATATTAAACCCAAAATACAATTGTTGTTTGCCATCCCATCTTCCAGTAGCATTTGTAAAAACAGCTACATCATTCATCGGCTGACTGTTGGAGAATACCAATTGGAACACGTGTCCTCCAGTTTCAATGTCTAAACCTAAAGTAAGTGGATTCTGATATACCGAAACAAATTCTTCAGGCAAATTCAATCGTGCCGCATATTCAAGATTCAAACTCAATCTTTTTGCTAACTTATACCTTGCTCCTGTTCCCAATAAAACAGTTGATTTTTGGTCTAAAAGTCCGTCATATAAGTTTTTATGGACATAAATAGGCGCAATTTCTAATGAAAACGAATCATTGAATTTTCTTGAAATCAATAATTGTGTCGTGAAAGCTAGTCTATGGTTGAATTTCAAACCTGGAGTTGAAACGTCTTTTTTCAATTCGCTATTAATATCCATCGTATTGTACCCAACAATTGTTAAAGGAAAACCATCTA
>CAMCDQ010000033.1 GCA_945873505.1 Chitinophaga pinensis | reverse complement strand
TTCTCATTTGATTTGTCAATCCGTAAATTTCTTCTTTTGGAAAAACTTTAGATAAATCGTAAATTAAATTTGTCAATTTTCTTGCTTCAATCCAAACTTCAAGTTTATTGTATTCCATATTTATTGTTGATTTTTGTAAATTGATAAATGGATTTTATTGGATGGATTTTCCAACAACCATCAACTATCAACCGACAACTTTTCTAGGTTTATAATCCTTCGCAACCTCTGCAATTAATTTAATATGGTCGGGATTTGTACCACAACATCCTCCGATGATATTGATTAAATTTTCATCTAAATATTCCTTGATTTGTGCTTGCATTTCTTTGGGTGTTTCGTCATATTGTCCGAAAGCGTTTGGCAATCCTGCATTTGGATGTGCCGAAATATTGAAAGACGTATTGTGTGCCAATTGTTTTAAATACGGTTTCAGTTGATGCGCTCCCAAGGCACAATTGAAACCTACGCTCAACAAAGGAATATGTGAAATTGAAATCAAGAAAGCTTCAACGGTTTGTCCCGAAAGTGTTCTTCCAGAAGCATCCGTAATGGTTCCTGAAACCATAATTGGAGTATCTATTTTGCGTTCGTCTTTGACTTCTTCGATGGCGAAAAGTGCTGCTTTGGCATTTAGTGTGTCGAAAATGGTTTCCACTAAAAGTAAATCTACGCCACCGTCAAGTAATGCTTCTACTTGTTGTTTGTAGGCAATGCGTAAATCTTCGAAAGTTACGGCTCTGAAACCGGGATCGTTTACATCGGGCGACATGCTTGCGGTTCTGTTTGTTGGCCCTATTGAACCTGCAACGAAACGAGGTTTTTCAGGATTTTTTGCTGTAAATTCATCGGCAACTTCACGGGCAATTTTTGCAGACTCGAAGTTGAGTTCGTAAACAATGTCTTCGAGATGATAATCTGCCATTCCGATTGTTGTTCCTGAAAATGTGTTGGTTTCTACGATATCGGCACCGGCTTCAAAATATTGTGCGTGAATGTCTCGTATGGCTTTGGGTTGTGTAAGCGATAATAAGTCGTTATTTCCTTTTAAAGAATGTGGAAAATCTTTGAATCGTTCGCCTCTGAAATCTTCTTCAGAGAAATTATAGCGTTGTAACATGGTCCCCATTGCTCCGTCGAGAATGAGAATTCGTTTTTTTAGAGCCCCCCAAACCCCCGAAGGGGGAGTTGATTCCGAGTATTTTGAAATATTTGACATATTTTATTACTTATAAATCACGCTATTTATGGTGATTTGTTTTTTTTTGATTAATAATTCCAAAAGTTCAAACGAATACATTTTTAGCCCCGGTTGCAGTGAAAATCCTGCACTTTTTTGTGCAGATTGCAACGAAAAACGGGAATACGAATTATTAGAATGCCGAAAAATTCGGTTCAAAAAAATAAAAAATGTTATGGAAAGGGAGAGATATTCTCGGGTTATCTGTTTCCGATAAATCGGAATAGAATGTAGCACCTTCTTTAGGAATAAAGGGTTGCTAAGCTTTCAACGGGTCTAATCCCTCGGGCTTTCGTGATAACAGTCAGTATGTTTAAGAACGATGCAAAGTAAGGGAATTGCGTTTTAAATTGCAAGTTTTGGGAGTTTAAAATTTTATTAATCACATAATAGTGGGATTTTGTGAGAAGAGAAACCATTTTAAATCAAAAAAGCTATCCTTAGATTCTGAAATAAATTCAGAATAAATGGAAAGCTTTTCATTGGTCTAACTACTAAACCGGCTACGAGTTACAAAGTCGTAGCAAAACAACACAACAATCTTAAAAACCTTTTTTGGGGCAAAAAAGCACTTCATTTCTGAAGTGCTTCTCCCAATTTAAGCGGTCTGGACGGGACTCGAACCCGCGACCCCATGCGTGACAGGCATGTATTCTAACCAACTGAACTACCAAACCAGCGCTTTATTGTTTCACTTAACTTTGTTTTAACTGAAGTTAAGATTACTTTGTTTGCGAGGGCAAAGATACAATCTATTTCTACTACTGCAAGTGTTTTTTGAAAAAAATTCAATAATAGTAAACGACATTACCCAAAGGTTTGTTTTTCAACAAGGTATGTAGTTAGTATTTTTTCGAAATCGGCACCAGCAGACACTTGAACATATTTTATTTTGTTTTGAGCACACGTTAACGCTACCTTTTTGAAATAATTTGAAACTTGATTCTCATATTCTTCTTTTACAGAATCAGCAAAAATAGTAATCTCATCGCCAGATTCTAAATCTATGAATTTTCTTGGTGCGGTATCAAAATCAAAATCTAATTCTGTTTTTTTGTCAATTACATGAAACAAAACCACTTTATGTTTGTTATGTTTTAAATGCTGCAAAGCTGAAAACAAAGCTTCTTCGTTTCCAGATTGAAACATATCTGTGAACAAAACTAGCATCGAGCGGCGGTGAATTTTTTCAGCAATTTGATGTAAAAATGCAACTGTATCGGTATTTTTTGTACTTTTTTGATTTTCTAATAACGATTCCAATTTATTCAAAATCATTCGGTGGTGTCGATCGCTTCCTTTTTCGGGAGCATAATATTCATACTCATCAGAATACACACTCAGCCCAACCGCATCGCGCTGTTTCTTTAATAAATTCATCAAAACCGCTGCTGCTAAAACTGAAAAACCAATCTTATTTTCATAGAATAATTGGTTGTCTTTTAACTTTGGATAATGCATTGAAGACGAATTGTCAATAATTAGATGACACCGCAAATTGGTTTCTTCTTCGTATCTTTTGGTATAAAGTCGGTCGGTTTTTGCAAATAATTTCCAGTCGATGTGCTTCGTACTTTCCCCAATATTATAGACTTTATGCTCTGCAAATTCAGCAGAAAATCCATGAAACGGACTTTTGTGCATACCCGAAATGAACCCTTCCACAACCTGATTTGCCAACAATTCCAGATGCTGAAAGCTTGAGATTTTCTCTATTTGTGATTCTATCTTCATGTACCAAATGTATTAAAAGATTAAATGATTTAAAAATTAAAAGATTGGAAATATAGCAACTGAAATAAATTCAGTTTAAATAAAAAAGGCTTGACTTTCGCCAAACCTTTAATTAAATTCTATTTGAATTCTGCTTTTTACAATAATGCACTCAAACTATCTGCATAGGTTTGCTTTGGAGCAACACCTACTTGACGTCCTACCACTTCTCCGTTGTGAAAAACCAAAACTGTTGGAATATTTCTTACACCGTATTTAGCAGCAAATTCTTGATTTGCATCAACATCTACTTTTCCAACTACCGCTTTTCCAGCAAATTCTTCACTAATTTCGTCAATGATTGGGCCCACCATTCTACAAGGTCCGCACCATGCTGCCCAAAAATCTACCATTACCGGTTTGTCTGATTTCAAAACTACCTCGTCAAAAGTAGCGTCTGTTATTGCTAATGCCATATTTTCTATTTATTAATTAATTTTCTGATGCAAATTTAATAATTTAATACCATTTGAACACTATTGTAAAATTACTTTTGATTATGAAGGTATTGTCATTTCTTATTTGAAGCTTTTTCCTGCTGTACGCTATATCCACGCAAAAAAGCGTGGGATGCCGCTTCCATCAGGGCTAGGGATTGGTGGTATTAATTCAATTTGAAATTCACCTGCATTTTCTCCAACTCAAATAGCAATTCGTTAGAGATTTTAATTTTCAATTTCCGACTTGGCATTTCCAACTTTGTGATTACTTTTATTTCCTCAATCTCGGTTATCAATTCAATTTCAGGTTCTTGGGGATTTTCTTCGTCAAAAACTAGATCTTCAACAACCTCATCCGAAACAGCCACGATTTGTGGAATAACCTCAACTTGACGCTTTATTTTTTCTAATTCCAACACTTCAAAAATTACCGTATTGTCTCCTTTATTTTCTTGAAAAACAGCACTCAATCGATGAATAAAATCGGCTTGCAAATCATTAATATTCAAATGAATTACCAATTTTTTTGCAAATATACCCAAAACATCTTGCAGGATTTTAAAGTCCATAAACTGTAATCTTGGTTCCCCTTTTTTACCAGTTTCTTTATCTGCCCATCCTTCTTTTACCAATATTTTCATATACGTAAAACTATTCGGAATTAGATAATGTCGGCTTTTCATATATTCTTCGCCAAAGATTTTAAATTCAAAATTTTCGTCATAACCTTCTAAAACAAAAGTCGCCCAACCTTTTCCATTCTTGGCAACACGATGTTGTACATTGGTAATTATTCCCCCAAAACTTAAATTTTTATTCACGTGAGGAACCAAATCTTTTAAAGTTTCCATTTTCGAATTACAAAAATATTTCATTTCGTTTTTAAAATCGTCAAGCGGATGTCCCGAAAGATAAATCCCAACGACTTCTTTTTCTTTGGCTAATTTTTCCATTGTTGACCAATCTTCACAAGGCGGAACAACGGGTTCTGCAATTTGAACATCACTCGACTCGCCAAACAAACTCACTTGCGATGAATTTTCATTCTCCTGAAATTTCACGCCGTAGCGAATTGCTTTTTCGTAAAATGTAATTCCATCGCCATCATCGTGGAAATATTGCGCTCTAGTAACCCCTTGAAACGAATCGAAACCACCCGCTAGAATTAGGTTTTCTAACGCTTTTTTATTTGCAGAACGCAAATCAATTCGCTTTGTTAAATCAAAAATTGATTTGTATTTCCCATCTTTTCTGTTGTCTACAATGGTTTGAACAGCTGCCATTCCAACGCCTTTTACAGCGCCAATTCCAAAACGAACGGCATAGTTTTCATTAACAGTAAATTTATAAAATGACTCATTCACATCAGGGCCCAAAACTTGTAATCCCATCCGTTTACATTCTTCCATAAAAAAGGAAACTTGCTTAATATCGCTCATATTATTAGACAAAACTGCCGCCATATATTCGGCTGGGTAATTTGCTTTCAAATAGGCGGTTTGATAAGCAATCCAAGCATAACAAGTAGAATGTGATTTGTTAAACGCATATTCGGCAAACGCTTCCCAATCTTTCCAAATTTTCTCTAATTTATCTTCTGTGTGACCTTTTGCTACTGCTTGACTGATGAATTTGGGTTTCATTTTGTCCAAGACATCTTTTTGCTTTTTTCCCATTGCTTTACGCAAAACATCGGCGTCACCTTTTGAAAAATCGGCCAATTTTTGAGACAAAAGCATAACCTGTTCTTGGTAAACGGTGATTCCATAAGTTTCTTTAAGTAATTCTTCGCAAGCATCAATATCATAAACAATAGCTTCTTCGCCATTTTTTCTTTTAATAAAACTCGGAATATATGCAATTGGACCTGGACGATATAAGGCATTCATGGCGATTAAATCTCCAAAAACTGTTGGCTTCAATTCCTTCATATATTTCTGCATTCCTGCAGATTCATATTGGAAAATTCCAACTGTTTCGCCACGTTGAAAAAGCTCATACGTTTTCAAATCATCAATTGGAAAAGTATCAGGATCCAAAACAATTCCTGATCTGTATTTCACCAATTTTACGGTATCTTTTATCAATGTTAGGGTTTTCAATCCCAAAAAATCCATCTTTAATAAACCCGCACTTTCCACAACAGAGTTATCAAATTGTGTAACATACAACTCCGAATCTTTCGCTAGTGCAACCGGCACAAAATTGGTAATATCGCTTGGCGTAATAATCACACCGCAAGCGTGAATACCAGTATTTCTTAAATTCCCTTCTAATATTTGCGCTTGTTGAATGGTTTCTCCAAGTAAATCCTCGTCCTTGGAAATTGCAATTAAATCTTTAATTTTTTCAAAATCTTCAGGTCGAAGCACTTTTTTAATATCGGCTTCAGCATCTTTTAGAAATCGTGCCAAACTCCACTTTGCCGGAATTAAAGCCGGAATTAATTTGGCTATTTTATCCGCTTCAAAAAGCGGTAAATCCAACACACGTGCTGTATCTCGAATTGCCGATTTTGCAGCCATTGTTCCATAGGTGATAATTTGAGCTACTTGTTTTGAACCGTATTTTTTAATTACATAATCCATTACGCGACTTCGACCTTCATCATCAAAATCGATATCTATATCGGGTAAAGACACACGATCTGGATTTAGGAAACGCTCAAAAAGCAAATTGTATAATAATGGGTCAATATTGGTAATTCCAAGACAATATGCCACAACAGAACCCGCTGCAGAACCCCGACCAGGTCCAACAGAAACATCCATTTTTCGGGCTTCGGCGATGAAATCTTGCACAATCAAAAAGTAACCTGGATAACCTGAATTTTGAATCGTCAATAATTCAAAATCAATGCGTTCTTGAATTTCAGCTGTAATTTCAACATATCTTTTATTAGCACCAATTAAAGTTAGGTGTTTCAAAAAGGCATTTTCACCTCGTTTTCCGCCATCATTATCATCTTCAGAAACTAAAAATTCTTGTGGAATTTCAAATTTTGGTAATAAAACTTCACGAGCCAAATCATAGATTTCAATTTTAGCTACAATTTCTGATAGGTTCGCAATCGCCTCAGGCAAATCTGTAAAAAGCTTTTTCATCTCTTCACCCGACTTGAAATAATATTCCTGATTTGGCATTCCGTATCGGTACCCACGACCACGTCCTATTGGCGTAGATTGCTTTTCACCATCGCGAACACAAAGCAAAATATCGTGCGCATTGGCATTGTCTTTTTCTATGTAAAAGGTGTTATTGGTTGCCACAATTTTAACATCATTTTTTCTTGCCAATGAAATTAATGCAGTATTTACTCGGTTTTCGTCCTCTTGATTATGACGCATTACCTCAATGTATAAATCAGAGCCAAATTGTTGTTTCCACCAAATCAAGGCTTCTTCGGCTTGGTTTTCACCTAAATTTAGAATTTTATTTGGGATTTCACCGTATAAATTTCCCGACAAAACGATCAGGTTTTCCTTATACATTTCTATTAAAGATCGGTCAATTCTGGGAACATAATAAAATCCTTCGGTATGGGCAATGGATGATAATTTAGCTAAATTATGATACCCTTTTTTGTTTTTTGCGAGAAATACAATTTGATACCCATTGTCTTTTCGAGTTTTATCTTTGTGGTCTTCACAAACAAAAAACTCACATCCTACAATTGGTTTCATAACCACTTCTGTGGCTTCTTCTCCATTGGCAACAGCCGCAGCATTTTTAGATTCGGCTGCTTTATTGTGGTATAAAATATCGCGTACAAAATGAAAAGCGCCCATTAAATTGGCGTGATCTGTAATGGCAACTGCGGGCATTTTATTCTGAGATGCCGCTTTCACTAACTCTGCCACGCTAATTGTAGATTGCAAAACAGAAAACTGCGTATGGTTATGCAAATGCACAAAATCAGTATCAATTAGAACTTGCTTGTTCTCTGAAAGTGTCACTTTTGAAACTGGCGCAACATTTTGCTCGCCAAATTGCTGTTTGATTTTCTCAGAAGCCTCTTTAAGATTGATGTGTTGCAATCCAATAAGCTGAATTGGTGCAGAATTATAATTTTGGAATTCTTGAAAATAATCTTGTTCGACTTGAAGTTCTTTAAACGTAAAGATTTCTGTACGAATCAATTCGAAAAAACATCGCGTAGTTGCTTCTACATCGGCAGTGGCGTTGTGGGCTTCTGAAAATGGTTTATTGAATAAATAACTGTGTAATTCTGTGAGGGTTGGTAATTTGAATTTTCCCCCTCGCCCACCAGGTAATTGTAATAAAGTAGCGGTAACTTCCGTGCAAGTATCTAAAACTGGCATTGAATTCATTGGGCTTTCAATTCCTAAACGGTGGAATTCGCAACCCATAATATTGATGTCAAATTTCAAATTCTGACCTACTATGAATTTAGATTTGCTTAAAGCAACATTGAATTTTTTTAAAACTTCAGATAATGAAATTCCATCGGCTTGAGCCAATTCGGTAGATATCCCGTGAATTCTTTCGGCATCATAGGGAATGTTATATCCTTCTGGCTGGATTAGATAATCCTGATGTTCGATAAGTTTTCCCATTCCATCGTGCAATTGCCATGCAATTTGAACGCAACGCGGCCAGTTACCTGTGTCGGTAATTGGTGCATCCCAACGTTTTGGCAAACCGGTGGTTTCAGTATCGAATATTAGGTACATATTTATAAAAATTCAAAAAATAAATTTCTGATTTCAACCTTTTAAAGTTGGAAAAAATGGAAATTACTATTTGGGGTTGGAAATTAATTGAAAAAATCGAACTTCAAATTTAGGTTTTTTTGAAGTAGAAATCAAAGAGAAGTTATCAACAAAAAGAGATAATTTATTTTAATGCAAATTCATCTTTCAAAGGACTCCATGAGTTTAATGAAAATAAAAAGTGTGTTTAAACAAAAAATCCCTAACTACTTAACAAAGTGATTAGGGATGTTTTTTGTGGTACCTCCAGGGTTCGAACCAGGGACACATGGATTTTCAGTCCATTGCTCTACCAACTGAGCTAAGGTACCTTACTTAAGCGGGTGCAAATATAGGACGAATTTTAATTTATACAAAACAATTATTAAAAAAAATCTATTCGTACCTTCGCAGCATATAAATATAAATTATGCTTTTAGCGGTTGATGTCGGAAATACAAAAATTAAAGCAGCTGTTTTTGAGGGCAGTATCCTTTTGGACCGTTTTGATTTTAGTCCTTCAGAACTTATAATTAAAATTGATTTTATTTTAAATAAATATAAAAACGCTTCGGATTTGGTTGTTGCCTCAGTTGGAAATATAAATAAAGAAGTATTTTTAGTTTATAATAATCGGCTGAAAGTTCATTTTATCAATCACGAATCCAAATTTCCTTTTCATAATAAGTATGCCACACCAAATTCACTAGGAATTGATCGAATGGTACTTGCTAGCGGAGCAGTTTTAAAGTTTCCAAATCAAAATCGATTGGTAATTGATGCTGGAACCTGTATAACTTATGACTTTATCGATGAGAATGACAATTATCTTGGAGGTACAATTTCTCCTGGAATTCGACTTAGGTATGAATCACTTCATAATTTCACGTCAAAATTGCCGTTATTGTCTTTAGAATCATTTGAAAAAGAATCAAATGCACCGAACAAAGAAAATTTAATTGGAAATTCAACCAAAAATGCAATTCATTCGGGAGTTTTGAATGGGACAATAAATGAAATTAATGGCTTTATTACTCAATATCAAGAGGTATATCCTAAATTTATAATAATTTTAACGGGAGGAGACGCAGATTTTTTGGCTAAACGATTAAAAAATACCATATTTGCCAATTCAAATTTCCTATTAGAGAGTTTGAGCCAAACATTTCAATTAAAATCAAAAAATGATTAAAAAATTTATAGTACCCGCTTTTCTACTTTTTTCATTAATTTCATTTGCACAACAGGCAACTTCATCTCCTTATTCTTTTTACGGAATTGGAGACGTAAAATTCAAAGGAACCGCTGAAAACCGCTCAATGGGAGGGTTGACGATTTTTTCTGATAGTATTCACGTGAATTTTCAAAACCCATCTTCTTATACAAGTTTAAAGTTAACCACTTTTACAGTTGGAGGAACCTATCTTACTACAAAGCTAAAAACTTCCTCTCAAAAAGAAAATGCAAGAAGAACTGCAATAGATTATCTAGCTGTAGGACTTCCACTGGGAAAATTTGGTGCAGGGTTTGGATTGCTTCCTTTTACTTCTGTAGGGTACAATATTCAAACACGGATTGCAGCAACAACAAATCCAATTGCACCTGAGCAAATCAGACAGAGTTCTGGTACTGGCGGTATTAATAAAGCGTTTGTAGGAGTTGGTTATGCAATTACCCCAAAATTTAGTGTTGGACTTGATTTTAGTTACAACTTTGGAAAAATAGAAACCTATTCTCTGCGCTTTGTAGACGGCCCTCAATATGGTTCAAGAGAGAAAAATTTATCTACTATTTCTGGCGCTACATTCACTGCTGGTTTAACATACAATACAAAAATAAACAGCAAACTTTCTGGATTTGGAAGCCTAACATATTCCCCAGAAAGCAGATTAAAATCAACTAACGAAAGAAATATTGCAACTATTCAATACACCTCATCTGGTTCAGAAATTGTAGTTGACGATCTTGCGATTACCGTTGCAAACACAACTATCAAATTACCGTCAAAATTGGCAGTAGGATTTGGAATTGGGCAATCAAAAAAATGGATGATTGGAACCGAAATTACATTCCAAAAGAACAATAATATGGGTAATCGATTTGTAGATATTCAAAACACGCAATTTGAAAACGCTATTAAATATAATATTGGAGGTTTTTATATCCCAAATTACAACGCGTTTTCTAGTTATTTGAAAAAGGTTACTTACCGTGCTGGTTTGAGATATGAAAATACGGGATTGTTAATTAACAACAAAGCAATCAATGATATGGGAATGACAGCTGGTTTCGGTTTGCCGATAATTGGAGTATTTTCTAACATAAATATTGGTTTAGAATACGGCAAAAGAGGAACGACACTTTCAAATTTAGTTCAAGAAAACTACACTAATATTAGTATTGGACTTTCATTGAATGATAAATGGTTCCAAAAAAGACGGTATTACTAGGCTTACGGTCAATGAAAATGTCGTTTGAATTGACATTATTTGTAACCATTGCACTAATTGAATTCAACCATAAAAGCATTATGACTTTCAACCTCTATTTGTTAAGAAATATTACCCTCGCACTACTTCTATCTTGCGGCTTTTTTTCTTGCGAAAGTAATTTCAAAGAAGTACAAAAGCAAAATTTCACTGAGTTTGCACCAAGTGGAGAAGCTGACGATTTTAACATGAAATATACTGATTCGGGTCGAATAAAATCTATATTGATTAGCCCGAAAATGTTGGATTATGCAAGTGTTGAATTTCCATTTACAGAATTTCCAAAAGGGATTCACGTTACCTTTTATGACCCAAAAAACAAAAAAACATTCGTAACTTCAAACTATGCTGTTTCTTATAAAACTACAGATGTAATAGATTTACAAGGAAAAGTGAGAATTACAAATGAAACGGGGCAGGTTTTGGAAACAGAACAATTGTATTTTGATCAAAAAAATGAGTGGTTTTATACCGAAAAAAAGTTTAAATTTACAGATCCTAAAGGCGTTTCTTATGGCGAAGGAATCGATTTTAGCAAAGATTTCAAGATTGTAAATTCTCAAAAAATATCAGGAGAAATCATTCAAGCAAACTAATTTAAAAGTTAAAAAATGAATTATTTAAAATATACCCAGTACGTTTATCTTGTAGCCGCTTTTTTCTTTGCCTACAAATCAATCTCTGTATGGAATGAACCTACAGATGAGCACTTTCTTTTTTTAGGAATAGCACTTTTATCAGTTTTTATGTTTTTCTTCAGAAGAAAATTTGCTAAGAAATTCGAAGCAAGAAACGAATCAAAGTAAACTATGGAAATTAGTATTATAATATTATGTTTGATACTATCCGCATTTTTCTCGGGAATGGAAATTGCTTTCATTTCTTCCAATAAAATATATCTTGAAATTGAAAAAAAACAAGATAATTTTCTTTCCAAAATCCTCACAAAAGTAACCGAAAAACCTTCGCAGTTTATAGCTACAATGCTCATTGGAAATAATGTAGCATTGGTAATTTACGGCTTTTTTATGGGTGAATTATTGATGAAATGGATTACAACCTTGGGATATGAATTTTCAAATATTGCCAATTTATTAATTCAAACCGTGCTTTCTACATTTTTGGTTTTAATGACATCCGAGTTTCTTCCGAAGGTTTTTTTTCAGATTTATGCCAATACTTTTATTAAGTTTTTTGCCATTCCTGCCTATTTTTTCTATTTGCTTTTTTATGGCGTGTCGTCTTTTATAATGTGGATTTCAGATACAATTTTGAAACGATTTTTTAAAACAGAAGGCGATTTTGTGCCTTTGTTTTTTAGCAAATTAGAACTTGGAAATTACATTACAGAACAAATGAACCATTTTGAAGATCACGAGCAAGTTGATTCCGAAATTCAAATATTCCAAAATGCGTTGGAGTTTTCAGGAGTGAAAGCGCGTGATATTATGACCCCAAGAACTGAAATTGCAGCTGTGGATATTGATGATTCTGTTGAAGATTTAAAGAAAATATTTATAGAAACGGGCTATTCTAAAATTATGGTTTTCCAAAATTCATTAGACGATTGCATTGGATATGTGCATTCCTTTGATTTATTTAAAAAGCCAAAAACCATAAAATCAACATTAATTGCAGTGGAATTTGTTCCCGAAACTATTTTTATAAAAGAAGTTTTAGATTTGCTTATCAAAAAAAGAAAAAGCATTGCCGTGGTTCTTGATGAATATGGCGGGACAGCGGGAATAATAACGATCGAAGATATTGTAGAAGAACTTTTTGGCGAAATAGAAGACGAACACGATTCGGAAGAAATTCGCATTGAAAATGAAATCGAAGAAGGCGTTTTTGTTTTTTCGGCACGATTGGATGTTGAATATTTAAATCAAACCTACAAACTGAACATTCCCGAAAGTGATTCTTATGGAACTCTTGGCGGATTCATCGTGGATTTTACCACAGAAATCCCTCAAAAAGGAGAAAAAATTAAAATTGGAACCTATACTTTTGTTATTGAAGAAGCTTCAAATAAGAAAATTGAATTGGTGAAAATGACTTCAAAATAGTAATATTTAAAAATAAATGAAATTTATTGTAAAATATAACATTTCAACTATAATTATTAAATAGATAATTGTATTTTCGCACACAGAATTTTAATTAACACAATAAAAAATGGCAGTTTTACAAAAAATCAGACAACGTTCACTTCTTCTAATACTTGTTATTGGGTTTTGTTTATTAGCATTTATAATAGGCGATCTTTTTAGTAATGGTGGGTTTGCAAGCACTTCTAAAGATGTTGGTAGCATAAACGGAAAGGATATTTCTTTTGAAGATTTCCGCATTAAAGTGAGCAACGTTGAAAAAAGCGGACAAGGAATGAGTGCTACTCAAGCGGCAAATAGAGTTTGGGATCAAGAGGTTTCTATCGCTTTATTGACGGCAGAATTTGATAAATTAGGAATTAGAGTTGGTGAAAGCCACATAATGGAAGTTTTAAAAGCCGATCAAAATATTGGACAAAACCCAACTTTCTTGAATGCTGCAGGAAAATTTGATGTTGCAAAATTTAAAGAATTCTTTAAATCTAATCCTGAGCAAGCTCAAAATTTTAAAGAAAGAGAAAAAGATGCTGCGTTAAATGCAAAATATCAAATCTACAATACTTTAGTTAAATCTGGTGTATATACTACTGAAAGTGAAGGGAAATTCAAATACGGAATGGAAACAAACAAAGTAAACTTTGATTATGTTTCAGTTCTTTTCTCTACTGTAAAAGATAGCGATGTGAAAATTTCTGACGAAGAAATTACTACATATATGAAAGCGAACGAGAAAAAATTCAAAGCGGAAGAATCTCGTGAAATAGAATATGTTTTAATTGAAGATAAAGCGTCGCCAGAAGATGAAAATGAAGTTAAAACTTCAGTAAATGCATTATTGTCTGGAAGAATAGTTTACAATCAAGCAACTAGTAAAAATGATACTTTACCAGGATTCAAAGGCGCTTCAAATAATATCGAATTTGTAAATGCTAATTCCGACAAACCTTATGATTCTTCTTATGTAGCCAAAAAAGATTTGCCAGCTCAATTCGCTGAACAATTATTCAATTTAGCGCCAGGCGAAGTTTTTGGACCTTATACAAACAATAATTATGTGTGTCTTTCTAAATCTATGGGAAGAAAATCCGGTGCAAATGCAAAAGCTTCTCACGTATTAATTAGTTATGAAGGAACTCAAGTGCCAAACAAAAAAGAAAAACGTACGAAAGCAGAAGCAAAAGCAAAAGCTGAAATGTTATTGGCGCAAGCACAAGCAAATCCGTCAAGTTTTATGATGTTGGCTTTAATGAATTCTGATGATTCTTCTTCTCAGCAAGGTGGCGATTTAGGCTATTTTGGTCAAGGCCAAATGGTAAAACCGTTCAATGATTTCGTATTTGGAAATCCAGTTGGAAAAATTGGTTTGGTAGAAACAGATTTTGGTTTTCATATTATCAATGTAACTGACAAACAAGATGCTGTTCGTTTGGCTACAATTGCTCAAAAAATAGAACCATCTGAGGCTACTTCTGATAAAATTTACAACAAATCAGTAAAATTTGAAATGGATGCTACTGAAGGCAACTTCGAAAAAGTGGCTAAAGCTGCTGCAATTACTGTAAATCCAGCTATTAAAGTAAAAGTTATGGACGAGAGTTTTGGTTCTATTGGAAATCAAAGACAAATTGTTCGTTGGGCTTTTGAAAAAGAAACAAATGTTGGTGATGTAAAACGTTTTGAAGTTGCAAATGTTGGTAATGTTATTGCCAAAGTTAAAGCAGTTTTCGAAGCAGGTTTAACACCAGTTTCAGATGCAAGACCTTCTGTTGAACCAATTCTTAAAAACAAGAAAAAAGCTGAAAAAATTAAAGCCAAAATGACTGGAACAACTTTAGATGCTATTGCCAAAGCAAACGCTACAACGGTTCAACCAGCAGTTGATGTAACTATGGAAAATCCATCTTTACCAAATGTAGGTCAAGAACAAAAAGTTGTTGGAACTGCTTTTGGATTGAAAGGCGATAAAGTTTCTGCACCAATTGAAGGGAATGCAGGAGTTTATGTTGTGAAAACTAAAACAGTATTTACTGCACCAGCTTTGAAAAATTATGCTGATTATGTAGCTAAACTAAAATCTCAAAATGCTTCAGCTTCAGGAAGAATTATTCCAGCTTTGAAAGTTGATGCTAAAATTGAAGACAACAGAGCGCAGTTTAATTACTAAATTGCACTTTAAAAAGTATAAAAAATCCCGTCAGGTTCAAAAACTTGACGGGATTTTTCTTTGTGGATTTTCAGGTATTACAAAATCATATCTGAATAGGAAATGATGGTTTCAAAACCTTTTGCTTTAAAATAGGCAGTTGGATTTTCATTGGAAACTACCAAAACAAAATCGCCACCCCAAGCACCCAAACTTTTTACAGTTCCATTAAAATCAGAAAACAAACTATTTTTCACGGGTGGAATTTCTAATATTTCACTCATTATATTTTCATGTTTTTGAAGCAATTCTTGGAATTTTTCTAAAGGTATCGCTTCAGTAATTTCAACTGTAATTTTGTTGATTTCGGGTAAAACAGCATTAAAATTATTTTGCTTTTTATAATACGAATCAATTGCAGATTTGCTATTTTGCTTTTGATTCAAATAGACAAAATACATATTATCAGAAAAATCAGGATTGAAATTCACTATTTCAACTTCTGGTTTTCCATCAATTATTTGATAAAAAATAGATGAATCATTTTGAGCGCACGCAATATCATAACCACTACCGCCAAAACTGTTTTTAAGCAGCTCAAAAGCATTAATTTCCAACCATTGAGCAATATTATTAATTAAAGTCGAAGACGTGCCTAATCCCCAAAATTTAGGAAAGGTAAGTTCTGTTGAAATACAATACCCTTCAGACGAATATAGAAACTCAGGATTTAATAAATAAGCCTCGTGAAGAATTTTAATTAAAGTTGCCTTTACTGGTTGATTTTCTAACTTTTTAAACTTTATAATTTCAGAAAATGAAATTGTTTCTTGAAACCAAATGCTTTTGTCTTTATCAAAACTTGTCCAATGAATTTCTTGATTTTCACAAGGACTAACGGTTAAATATTGCCCATATTTTGTTGGCAATGCCAAAGCTTTTGCCCCGTCAAGAACCAAATATTCGCCTGTTATTAATAGTTTTCCGTTACTGTAAAATGTTTTTTCCATTGCCATTGCAAGAATGAAGCGGTTCTATTTATTTCCTCAATTTCTCAATAAATTCCTCTGCTGCAGAATGTGAAACGGTATTTTCTTTGAAATGTTTTTTTATCAAAATACGTTCTTCGGCAGTTGCCTGAAATTGATTTATAATATTATTCAAGTGCATTTTCATATGCCCTTCTTGAATTCCTGTTGTAGTTAATGATCGCAAAGCGGCAAAATTTTGAGCCAAACCAGCAACGGCAACTATTTCCATTAATTCTCTTGCAGATGGTTTTTCCAACATTTCTAAAGATAATTTCACTAATGGATGCAAAGACGTTAATCCGCCAACGGTTCCCAAAGCCAATGGGATTTCCAACCAAAAACTAAAAATTCCGTCTTCAATTTTGGCGTGGGACAAGCTCGAATACTGCCCGTTTCGAGAAGCATACGCGTGAATTCCTGCTTCTACAGCACGAAAATCATTTCCTGTAGCCAAAACTACAGCATCAATTCCGTTCATAATTCCTTTATTATGTGTAACGGCACGATACGGTTCAACTTCTGCAATTTGACCGGCTTGAACGAATTTTTTTGCAAACTCTAGTGGGTTTTCAATGTTTTTTTCAGCCAATTCTTCCACTTTGCACGAAACTTCTGCACGAACCACACAATTAGGAACATAATTCGATAAAATGCTCATTACAACTTGAATGTTTTTTTCAACTTCTGAAAATGCTTCAAATGTATTTGATTCTTCTTTTAACGTTTTAGCGATTTGTTCCAAGCACGAATTGATGAAATTGGCGCCCATAGAATCTTTGGTTTCAAAAGTAATGTGCAATTGAAAGTAATTTTCAATCAAATGTGTTTTGTTTCGAAGTTCAATATTTAAAATTCCGCCGCCTCTTTTTTGCATATTTTTAGTAATGCTTTCGGTGGCAACCAAGAATTTATTTTTAATTTCCTTAAAGAAATGTTCTAATTTTAAAACATCTCCTTTATATATAAAATGGACTTGACCAATTTTTTCTGTATTCAAAACCGTAGCTTTAAATCCGCCACGTGTTGCCCAATATTTTGCCGATTTTGCAGCAGCAGCAACCACCGAACTTTCTTCAATTGCCATTGGAATGGTTTTATATTTCCCATTTATAAGGAAATTTGGCGCTACACCAAGCGGCAAATAGAAATTGGTAATGGTATTTTCTATGAATTCATCGTGCAATTGTTGAATTTTTGAATCGGTATTCCAATACTTTTTTATAATTGAAACCGCCTCAGAAGCATCGGAAAAATAGGAATTGGCAATCCAATTAATTTTATCTTCTTTAGTCAATTTTGAATATCCAGCAATGGCGTTGTTCATTTGTGTACTTTTTATTTGATGCAAATATACGTTTTAGTCAATTCTAATGAAATATCTTAAATGATGAAATTACATTTAACACAAAAAAACATGCTAATTTGATAAATTTTCACTAAAATTGAATGTTTTTTTAAATATAACAAATATGAAATTTATACAAAAAGTCGTTTTCTTAGTCTTATTCGCTTCGTTTTCAGCTGTTGGACAACAAAAAATTAGTATTGAAGCCATTTATTCGGGAACTTTTCGAGCCAAAGGAATGGATGATTTGCAAGCAATGAAGAATACAAATCAATATACGGTTTTGAATTTTGATAGAACTTCTAGAAGCAATCAAATTGATTTATATGATTTTACAACATTAAAAAAAGTAGCCACTTTGATAGATACCAAAGATTTTAAAAATCTTGAAGGAATTGATAGTTATACTTTTAGTGTGGATGAAAAAACGATATTGATTGCTACTAATTCAGATCAAATTTTTCGTCATTCTTTCGTGGCGAACTATTTTATATATGAAATTGCATCAAAAAAATTATCCCCATTATTCGATTATAAAATTCAAGAACCTACCTTTTCTCCTGATGGAACTCAAATTGCTTATGCAAAAGACAACAATCTTTTCATACACACATTTGCATCTAAAACAACCAAACAAATCACTTTTGACGGCAAGAAAAATGCAGTTATAAATGGAATTACGGATTGGGTTTATGAAGAAGAATTTGCATTTGTAAGAGCTTTTGATTGGAGTGGCGACAGTAAAAAATTGGCTTACATCCGTTTTGATGAAAGTCAAGTTCCAGAGTTCTCAATGTCGATGTTTCGCAAAGATTTATATCCAACAGTTGAAACGTTTAAATATCCAAAACCTGGAGAAAAAAATTCAGAAGTTTCCCTTCATATTTATGATGTTGCCAATGGGAATTCTAAAAATATCGATTTAAAAAACTACTCCGATTTTTATATCGCAAGAATGAAATGGACAAATGATAATAATGTGCTTTGTGCTCAAGTATTGAATCGCCATCAAGATAATTTGGATTTATTGTTCATCGATGGAAATTCAGGAACTCCAAAAGTAGTTTTGAATGAAAAAGACAAAGCTTACGTTGATGTTACTGACAATTTGACTTTTTTGAAAGACAATAGTTTTATTTGGACAAGTGAAAAAAACGGTTTCAATCATATTTATGTGTATGATAAAACGGGAAAATTGAAAAATCAAGTTACCAATGGAAATTGGGAAGTGACTAATTATTATGGATTCGACGAGAAAAATCAAACTGTTTTTTATCAATCTGTTGAGAATGGTTCTATCAATAGAGACGTTTATCGCATTGGTTTAAATGGAAAAAACAAACTTAGATTATCGAAAAATACAGGGACTAATTCAGCAACTTTTAGTCCGAATTTTCAGTTTTATATCAATTCGTTTTCAAGCGCGACTCAGCCAACAAACTACACTTTAAACGATGCTAAAACCGGAAAGGAGTTGCAATCTATTGAAAATAATGCGGCATTAGCCGATAAATTAAAAGCATATGATTTGCCTTCAAAAGAGTTTTTTGTATTGAAAACGGAAAAAGGAAATGAACTAAATGCTTGGATTTTGAAGCCTAAAGATTTCGATGCCAATAAAAAATATCCTGTTTTTATGTATCAATATTCTGGTCCTGGATCGCAACAAGTGAATAACGATTGGAACGGAACAGACGATTATTGGTTTATGATGTTAACGCAACAAGGTTATATAGTGGCTTGCGTTGATGGACGAGGAACAGGTTTTAAAGGGGCAGATTTCAAAAAATGCACTCAAAAAGAAATGGGGAAATACGAAGTTGAGGACCAAATTGACGCTGCAAAAGTTATTGGAAATTATCCCTTTGTAGATAAAGGTAGAATAGGTATATTTGGCTGGTCGTATGGAGGATTTATGGCTTCCAATTGTATTATGAAAGGAAATGAGGTGTTCAAAATGGCGATTGCCGTTGCACCGGTTACAAATTGGAGATTTTACGACAGCATTTATACCGAACGATACATGCAAACGCCACAAGAAAATGCGAGCGGTTACGATGAAAATTCACCAATAAATCACGTGGATAAATTGAAGGGAAAATTCCTTTTAATTCACGGTTCTGGCGATGATAATGTGCACGTTCAGAATTCTATGCAAATGATGGAAGCACTAATTCAGGCTAACAAGCAATTTGATTCACAAATTTATCCTGATAACAATCACGGTATTTACGGAGGTAAAACTAGAATTCAATTGTATAATAAAATGACAAATTTTATATATGACAATCTATAAGCATCCCAATTTGTGATACTTGAGAAATACAATACAACAACCAAAATTAAACCAAAACTAAATTAACTAATAACAAAAAAAAATGAGTGAAACAGCAGTAAAATCAGCACATCCAAAAGGACTTTGGGTATTATTTGGAACAGAAATGTGGGAACGTTTCAATTTCTACGGAATGCGAGCAATTCTTACTTTGTTCTTAATCAATTCATTAATGATGAAAGAAGCCGATGCTTCTATAATTTATGGTGGATTCTTAGGTCTTTGCTATTTAACACCAATGTTAGGAGGATTTATTTCTGATCGTTTTTTTGGAAATAGAAATTGTATTTTATTAGGTGGTTTAATGATGGCTGTTGGACAATTTTTATTGTTTACAAGTGCAAGTGTTTTCGGAACAAACCTTAGTTTAGCAACTACTTTAATGTGGTCAGCATTGGGAATTATCATTTTCGGTAACGGATTTTTCAAACCAAATATTTCAAGTATGGTTGGAAGTTTGTATCCAAAACAAGAAAAAAGCAAATTAGACACGGCTTTTACCATTTTCTATATGGGAATTAATTTAGGTGCATTCTTAGGACAAACAATTTGCCCATTAGTCGGAGACGTTGAAGACGCTGGTGGAATTCGAGATGTTCACGCATTTAAATGGGGTTTTCTTGCTGCTTCAATTGCAATGTTAATTGGTACTTTAGTATTTTATGTATTAAAAAATAAATATGTAGTTACGCCAGAGGGAAAACCACTTGGAGGATTGCCTTCAGGAAATGACGCTTCTGATTTTGAAGAAGGAGAAGCTCAAAAAGCGGTTTTCTCAACGCAATCTTTAGTATTGGCAGTAGTTGCTTTTATTGTTTTATTCCTTTCTTTTCAATATTTATTGGACGGTGATAACTTCATTAAAACAATTATTTACCCTGTAATTTATGCAAGTGGAATTACGCTTGCAGGCTTAATTATTTCTGATAGTTCGTTGACGAAAATTGAAAGAGACAGAATTCTTGTAATTTATATTGTTGCCTTTTTCATTATATTTTTCTGGGCTGCATTTGAACAAGCAGGGTCTTCATTGACATTTATTGCTGACAATCAAACCGATAGAACTTTTATGTTTGGATGGAAAATGCCAGCGTCGATGATTCAAGTATTTAATGGAGTTTTCGTATTTGCATTTGCATTACCATTTAGTATTTTATGGGATAAATTAAGAGCAAGTGGTAGAGAACCAATTTCTCCCGTAAAACAATCTATTGGATTGGCGTTAATTGCATTGAGTTATTTCATTATTGCGTATAATGTAAAAGACCTTGGAAACAGTGGCCTTTTAGGGATTAAATGGTTGATTTTATTGTACTTAATTCAAACTTTTGCTGAATTATGTTTGTCACCAATCGGATTGTCATTAGTAGGTAAATTATCGCCAAAACGTTTTGCTTCGTTATTATTCGGAGTTTTCTTTTTATCAAATGCAGCAGGATACGCATTAGCGGGAACTTTAGGTTCTATTTTGCCAGCAACAGGGGAAAAATTTGTGAAAGCACAAGAATTAGGAATTGATTTGCAAGGAGTTTTAAATAAAACAATTGTACCAACAGTTGACCAATTAAAATTATTAGCAGACAATCAAATAAGCGCTGTAAACCCAATGTTTGCTGGATTTGAAATTCACAATTTATTTGAATTTTTTATGGTTTTTGTTGTTTTAACAGGAATTGCAGCGGTTACATTATTCGCTTTGACACCTGTTTTGAAAAAAATGATGCACGGCGTTCGTTAATCATTATAAAATATTTTATACCTTTCAAACCTACAAGAATTCTTGTAGGTTTGTTTTTTTAATACACTCATTATAAATGGCACAAGATTTAACTTTAGAACAAATTCAAAACTTCAAAGGAAAATATCCAAAACAACTTTGGTATTTATTTTTTAGTGAAATGTGGGAACGATTTTGTTTCTATGGAATGCGTGGAATGTTGGTTATATTTATGGTTGGCCATTTAGGAATGAATGAGGAAGTGGCTAATTTGCAATATGGCGCAACTCAAGCTTGGGTTTATGCTTTTACTTTTATTGGCGGATTATTTGCAGATAAAATTCTAGGTTTGCGAAAGTCTCTTTTTTGGGGTGGGCTATTAATGATAATTGGAAGTTTAATTTTAGCAATAGA
>CAMCDQ010000032.1 GCA_945873505.1 Chitinophaga pinensis | reverse complement strand
GGATCGGTTAGCCCAGATTGAAATGGAAAGCCCAGAATGAAAAAAGGTAGTTTTTCTTGCCGAAAAAGAGCGACCAAAGGAAGCTCCTTTTTAGACTTAGAAAAACAACTTTTTGAATGAGGACTTGAAACGGAAAGCTGGAAAGAGCTGCTGAAAATAAAAAAAGTTGCAACAGATAAAATTTCTATTGCAACTTTTGTATTGATTAAAAAGACGTTTATTCCTTTTCGTACCGTTCCATTTCGCGATCGTAAAACGCATTGGCAAGTTCAATTAGCCCTTCCATTTCTGCATTAAGTTCGGCTTCGTCAAGATCTTCGGCTTCTTCAATGAATTCTACCTCATCATCTTTTAGATTGATGATGAATCTTGGATAATCTAAATGTATGATGAAAATATCTTCGGGAAAATCAGTATTGTCACCGAGTAAAAATTTTGGTAATTCCATTTTTTGTTAATTTGGTTATTCGTTAATTTAGTTATAGCTAAATTAACTTTTTAAAACTATTTGTCAGATAAAATGACTGGAGAATTTTTTCCATTCATAAAAATAATCTTGGTATTTGGTGAGGCCGCCAATTCTTTTTGGGCTTTTATTTGTTCGTATTGCAATTGTTTGTCTGTTAATCCCATAGAGATAATACGTTGGTAATCCGCAATACCTTGCGCTTCTACCCGTTTACGTTCTGCTTCTTGTTTTTCTTTTTGAAGTACGAATGTCATTTTTTGCGCATCTTGTTCGGCATTGATTTTACTTTCAATTGACAGTTTTACAGAAGCTGGAAGATTGATATTTCTAATTAACAATTGCTCTAGAATCAACCCTCTACTTTTGAAATCGTCTTCTATACTTTTAAAAATTCGTTGTTGGAATTCGTTTCTTTTAGTTGAATAAAGTGCAACTGCGTCATAATAAACTGCATTATCACGAATTCGAGTTCTTGTTACTGGGCGAACTATTTTATCTGAAAAGTTTACTCCAATTTGTTTGAAAATTTTAGGCGAATCTGATGGAGAAATTCGGTACAAAACTGTTAAATCTATTACTACTTCCAACCCATCGTTAGACAAAACTCGAATGGCATCATCACCTTCTTGAGCGCCTTCAGAATGAACGGCTGACATAGTGTAATTTTGAGTTTGAATATCAAATTCGGTAATATCTAATAATGGATTTATTACATGCAAACCACTTTCTAAAATATCGGGTTGTACATTTCCATAAAGAGACTGAACACCTACTTTTCCTGCATCAATTTGCTTAAACATCGACGACATTAATCCGATTACGATAGCTATCACTGCTCCAACTTTGAATGGGCGCGCAAATTTAGAAAGTGACGGGTTATTCGAAAAAGTTGAACCTATCAAAAACAAAATAATTCCAATAATTACTGAAAATAGTACCATTTTTTTACAATTTTAATTACAAGTTTTTGAGTACTTGTTTTTTTGTTAGTTTATGAAAGCGAATATACAAAAATAATGCTGCCGTTGTTAGCCCTGCTAAAAGTCCTATCCAAATACCTACAGCTTCTAATTTTGTATGTTTACCTAAGTAGTAAGAGATAGGGAAACCAACGACCCAATAAGCAACAAACGTAATATACATGGGTACTTTTACATCTTGCAAACCACGCAAAGCTCCTAAAACAACCACCTGAACTCCATCTGAAATTTGAAAAACTGCAGCTACCAAAAGTAGTTTTGAAGCGATAAAAATTACTTCTTTGTTCTCAATAACTTGCGAAACGTTGTTCATATTTAGAAATAAATGAGGTAAAAAATTATGCAAAACAACAAACAAAATACCAAAAATAGTTTCTACAATTATTGTTAATAGGAATACCGATCTTGCAACAACAATTAATTTTTTATAATCCATTAATCCTTTTTGGTTGCCTACGCGAATCGTTGCGGCAACGCTAAGACCCATTGCAAACATAAACGTTGTTGTGGCTAGGGTAAGTGCAATCTGATTTGCTGCTTGGCTGGTTTTGCCAATTGATCCAGAAAGCCAAATTGCAGCTGTAAATAAAGCGACTTCAAAAAGCATTTGCATGGCCGAAGGAATTCCTAAATTGGCAATTTTTCTAAGCATTGATTTCTTAATTTCTTTGAAACTAAAATTTTTGAAATACGGTTTGAGTTGGATGTTTTTTCTCATTATAAAATGCATAAAAACCACCATCATAATTCTAGAAATTACAGTTCCTAAAGCAGCGCCTAAAATTCCTAATTTAGGGAAAATCCAAATACCGTAAATCAGCATGTAATTAAAGAAAATGTGAACGATATTAGCTAATAAAATAGCGTACATAGAATATTTAGTTCTTGATAAACCATCTGCAAACTGCTTGTATCCTTGGAAAATTATCACTGGAATTAGTGAAAACGCAACCCAATCAATGTAAGGAGCTGCCAAATCGACCACTTCTTTAGGCTGGTGCATTAAGAGCATTATTGGCTTAGCCAAAACTATTAAAATAAATAAAACAACTCCTAAAACGGTGCATAACAATAAACCGTGGTGAAAAACAGAACGAATTTTCTTATCGTCTTTTTCGGCATCGGCTTCAGAAACAAGTGGGGTTATAGCGGTAGAAAATCCAATTCCTATTGACATTCCAATAAAAACAAAACTGCTTCCAAGGGAAACGGCGGCCAACTCTGTAGAACCGAGGTTGCCGACCATAATATTATCTACAATTGAAATTAATGTATGTCCTAGCATCCCAAGAATTACTGGGTATGCTAATTTGAGATTATAAGAAAACTCTTTTGTGTATTGTGTTAAGTTCAATGTTACGTTTTATTAAGCTTACAAAGATAGCTGAATTTAAATGCGGAAATTATAAATTTACAAACAGAATTTCCTTGTTATATTTACAAAATTGAATATTATTATTTCTCGATTTCTCTCAAATTCTCCATTTTTTTGTTTGCCAAGAAACCTGCAACATCTTCAAAATGTTCTTTTACACGTTTGTGTCCAAATTCAAAAACTTTAGTTGCTAGTCCGTCCAAGAAATCTCTGTCGTGAGAAACCAATATTAAAGTTCCATCAAAATCACGTAAAGCGTCTTTTATAATATCCTTGGTTTTCATATCTAAATGGTTCGAAGGCTCATCAAGAATCAACAAGTTTACGGGTTCCAATAATAATTTAATCATGGCCAAACGTGTTTTTTCGCCACCCGAAAGCACTTTCACTTTCTTAGTCACATCGTCACCATGAAACATAAAAGCTCCCAAAATATCCTTTATTTTTGTTCGAACATCTCCCACAGCAATAGCATCAATAGTTTCGAAAATTGTAGCATTCTCGTTTAATAATGAAGCTTGATTTTGGGCAAAATAACCAATTTGTGAATTGTGACCAATTTCAACCGAACCACCATCAACTCCTATTTCTTTCATAATCGCTTTGATCATCGTCGATTTTCCTTCGCCGTTTTTACCCACAAAAGCTACTTTTTGCCCTCTTTCAATGACAATATTAGCATCTTTGAAAACCACGTGATTGCCATAGGATTTAGACATTTCTTTCACAATAACAGGATATTGTCCGGAACGCGCTGCTGGCGGAAATTTTAATTTCAATGCTGATGTATCTACCTCATCAACCTGCACAATAACTAACTTTTCCAACATTTTAACGCGAGATTGCACCGCATCCGTTTTAGAAAACGTACCTTTAAAACGGTCAATAAAAGTTCTATTATCAGCAATCATTCGTTGTTGTTCATCGTAGGCTTTTTGTTGGTGCATACGACGGTCTTTTCGCAGTTCTAAATAATGAGAATATTTGGCTTTGTAATCGTAAATTCGCCCCATTGTCACTTCAATAGTTCGATTGGTAATGTTATCCACAAAAGCCTTATCGTGAGAAATCACTACAACTGCTTTGGCTGAATTAATCAAGAAATCCTCCAACCATTGAATACTTTCAATGTCCATGTGGTTCGTGGGCTCATCTAATAAAATCAAATCTGGTTTTTGTAAAAGAATTTTGGCCAATTCGATTCGCATTCTCCAACCGCCCGAAAACTCTGAAGTTTGACGACTGAAATCTTCTCGCTCGAAACCTAAACCAACTAAGATTTTCTCTACCTCAGCTTCGTAATTGACTTCTTCGATAGCGTAAAATTTTTCGCTTAAGTCTGAAACTCTTTCGATTAATTTCATATAGGCGTCACTTTCATAATCAGTGCGAACTGTTAATTGCTCGTTGATTTGATCAATCTCGGCTTTCATACTGAAAATTTCCCCAAAAGCTTTGGAAGTTTCCTCCATCACTGTTGCGCCATCTTTAGTGAGTAAATGTTGAGGCAAATACGCAATTACGGCTTCTTTTGGTGCCGAAATATTTCCTGTTGAAGGTTTGCTTTGACCTGCAATAATTTTTAAAAGCGTTGATTTCCCTGCGCCATTTTTTCCCATCAGGGCAATTTTGTCATTTTCATTGATGGCAAAGGAAATATCGCTAAATAAAGTAGTTCCGCTAAATTGAACGGAGATATCGTTGACTGTAATCATTAATTTTTGGTTTAAAGTTTAATGTTTAAAAGTTTAAAATTATTAAACTTGAACATATATAAAAAAGTGGCAAAGATAGCTTAAATAAGGAATTGGGCAATTCGAAAACTACCCAATTATAAATATCTGCTCGATAATTTCCTGGTAAATTTTACTCTTAATTCTAAGTACAGTTTTACTATTTAAATCAATTAATCTTAAAAATTCTATCCATCAATTGTACTGATACTGTTTTTTAATCTCGCCTTTATACAAATAATAATTCTTTATCGAGTATCCCATTTTTTCGATTGTAATTGTATCAATTATGCTGATGTTTTCGACAACATCCTCCATTTCTGGGTTGATGGTTTCATTATCATCGGCCAATATTAATGCAACTTTGCTTTTATATTTTCTATTTTTTGTCCAATAATCAAATTGATCAAAACGTTCGGAATAAGAATAAACATCTTTTCGATTCAACTGATAAGCCAGCAAGGAAGCTGTGCGATACGATGTGGTAAAAAGTTGCACTTTTTGCGGGATTGTATCGAGGTTTAGGGTTATTGTTTCCTCTATTTTTTGCCAGCCGTAATGAAACGCACCGTCTTTGTCTTCCACATTGGGAAGAAAACTATTTAAGGGCAAAATGGCGAAGTAAATCACTATGCAACTATTAATAAATGCTGCATAACATAGCGTAAATAAAAGAATTTTTGGCTTTTGTTCTTGTAAAAACACAACAACGAGGGGCAGTAGCAATAAATACGCAAGAATATTCCAATAATACAAAACCACCGAAAAGGTAGAAAGAAACAAAAACGTAAGACTTGAACAAAGAAAAATATTTTTGGCTAACTTTTGATAAACAATTGCATAACTAGTCGCTGTGGCGAAAGGTTGGAGTTTGTTTTGCAATGTTTTGCTCTTGAAAATTCCCCACCAAATTGTGGGCGTTAATAGAATAATACTTCCTATCAAAAATCCGAATAAGTTACCTCTAAAACGACCTTCTAAAAGTGGTGCGAGGGTTCGCTGTTGCAAATTAAATTTAAAAGACCCATTTCCGTTTTGCAAATTCCAAATAAAAATTGGAGAAATGATTAATAAGAATAATACAATACCCAGATATATTCGATAATCCCTAAAAACACGATGAAAGGTTTTGTTGAAAACAACTGTTGAAAAAATACCCATTGCCACAAAAACCGCGTTGTATTTGCATAAAACAGCTAAACCAATACAAACAAAAGCTAGTGATATATCAATAGCTTTGCCTTTTTTACTATCCCAAACGTCAGTTAAATAATTGACCCAAAAATAGCTAGAACTCAAACAAAGTGTAATCAACATATAATCATGCCAAGCAAAAGAGGTAAATAAGAAAAATAATGGCACACTAAAAATGGTCAATACCACTATTTTTATATCGGACTTGCAATTCAATTTGTTTAGCATCTTGATATATAAAAACGCTATAATTACAGAACAAATAAAGGCGGGTAATCTTAAAATAAAAAATGATTTTCCAAAAATGTAGTAAAACAAACCTTGTGTCCAAGCTTGTAAACCCGGATGGTCATGATACGATAGTGCCGGATATTGACCCCAGAGCCAATAGTATCCTTCGTCAGAGTTTGGTGGTGTAAAAAGCCAATATACCAATTTACCTATCGCTACTATGGCAAGAAAAAAATAAAAATAAGTCAATTTTTTTTTCATCACAATATTTTATAGCTGTTTGTTTCTCGCTCCTCGCGGCGCAAAGTATTTGACTTTAGGGTGCATAAATTTAAATACTCATTCTAAACTCTTCAATTACTTGATTTGCTTTTCCAAAATCGACTTCTTGGATAAAAACTTCAACTGCTAAATCAGTATTTCCAAATCCTGCCAATCGTGCAGATTGGATGTTATTTTTAAGAACCGTATTCACACCAGTTGCTTCAATTTTTTGTTGTAAAGCTTGTGCTAAAATTTCGCTTCCAGAAAATATTTTCATTAATCCCATAATACTAATCTTTTGTTTTGTTTGAAAACGGCAAATATGCCTAATTTAAATTGATTATTTGTAAAAATTTGGAATTAAAATCAAAACATTAAATGATGATTTGGCATATTTTTCCTTTTCATTCTCAATTCAAGAAGAAGTTTTAAATTTTAAAAATATGGAATAAAAGAAATTAAGAATCCAAGAACATAATTATTTTCTACTTTTAATCCAATTATTAAATTCTTTAAATAGCGTAACGGCAACAGCTATAAAAATTAAGAATAAAAAAATAATTAAAATTATTTTAATGTAAGGTAAATAAGAATCATTTCCCATATTTAACAATAAATTTGATTAATAAACCAAATTTAACTATTTTTTATTAATTATAGATATAAATTCTATTTATATCGAAATCAATACATTAAATGCTGTTTTGATTTGTTTTTCCACTCCGATTGGTTTTCATATTCAACGAAGAATATTTTTAAATCGGCTTGATTTTCATACTTTACAAAATAAATTGTTTTTTTGGCTTGATTAGCATATTTAGTAAAAAACCATTTACCATTATTTTGTCCCGATTGGTTTTCATATTTCACTTTAAATACCTTCAAATCGGCCTGGTTTTCATACTCCACAACAAACACTTTTACATCGGCTTGGTTTTCATATTCTACAGAAAAAACCTTCTGTGCGCTACAAACTGAAACAGATGAAAATACTAAAATAATTGACCAAATTGAATTTTTCATTTTATTATATATTTTTGGTTAGTCATTAAATTTTTTATAAACATTTTTCATTCTAAATTTCATCAAAATTAAATTGAAAATCATGATCTTTTTTGAACCATAATTGCCCTTCAAAAACGTTTAATTGACAGTCAAAATTATTAGAATATAATCCACCCGTTCCAAGTCCTTGAGGCATATTATTTTGCTGAAAAAACGTCCATTGTGCAATTGCATTTAGACCAATATTACTTTCTAGTGCAGAGGTAATCCACCAGTTAATTTTATGTTTTTTAGCCAATGTAATCCATTCTTCTGTTCCTCGAAAACCACCTACAAAACTGGGTTTCAAAATAATAAATTGCGGCTTAATTTTGACTAATAATTTCTCTTTTTCAGCTACAGAAAACACACCAATAAGCTCTTCGTCTAATGCAATTGGAATTGGTGCTAGTTTACACAACTCTGCCATCCTGTCAGTATTGTTTTTTTGTATCGGTTGTTCTATGCTATGTATTTTAAATCCAGATAATTGATTAATTTTATTTAAAGCTACGCTTGTATCAAAAGCACCGTTTGCATCGACTCTAATTTCGACTTGTTCGGGAGTGAAATGTTGGCGAATAAAACCTAATAATCGCAATTCGTCATCAAAATTTATCGCACCAATTTTTAGTTTTATACAATGGAACCCTTCGGCTAGTTTTTCCTCAATTTGTTGCTTCATAAAAGCTTCATTTCCCATCCAAACTAAACCATTAATTGGAATCGATTTTGCGCCATTTGTAAAGTCCGATGGAAAGAGTAAAAAAGGGTTAGCACTTGCTAAAGACTGGAACGCCATTTCAACGCCAAATTGTATCGATGGAAACGCAATTAAGGCTTCCCAAAGCGCATCAATTCCAAGGTGAATATTAGTGCAAGTCCATGCTAATTTTTCTTCATAATCAGGCCTGTCGTCGCAACTCAAACCGCGAAGAATTCCACACTCCCCTATTCCTTTTTTACCGTCCTTTTCAAGCACAATAAACCACGTTTCTTTCTCAGTCATAACGCCTCGAGAAGTTCCCGATGGACGTTTGAAATTAAGTATGTATTTGTGATATGTTGCTTTCAAAATTGTTGTTTTATAATTAGACACTACTCGTAAAAGTCCGTCGAAATCTGAAATTCTTGAAAAATCAAAATTAGGATAAATTACGGGATTTATAGCGCCAAGAGTTATTAAATTACAATCGGCTTTCGATTGGTGCTATTTATATGAGAAGTCTTTTTGTTTTCTACCAACTTCAATAAGCATCGAAGCGTGACGGTAGAAATTGATTTTTATTTATAAAATTTAAATGTTGAATAAATAAAAAGTGGTATTTATCTTCCTCCCATAAACAAGTTTACAAAAATGTCTTGGAAGAAGAAAATCATACTCAGGGAAAGTAAAACGGATAATGCAAAAGTACTCAAGGCTACTTTTTTTAATTCGGGATCTAATTCTTTAGGGTTTTTATTTTTATAAACCGTTACAAGGTGCATTATTAAAGGGATATAAGCCAAAACAAAAATATATTGATCGAAATTAAACTCTTTGAAATACGTGAATTCTAAAACTAAAATCATTGCAGAAATCACTAAAAAATAATGGTAAACTTTGGCATTTGCACCACCCATTTTGACAACAATTGTGTTTTTATTAGATTTTCTATCGGATGCTTCATCGCGCATATTATTGAGATTTAATACTGCAACACTCAAAAATCCGATGGCGGTTGCGGGCAATACTAAAAACCAATCCATTTCTTTGGCAAACATAAAATAGATTCCGAGTGTGCTTACTAAACCGAAAAATAGGAACACAAATAAATCTCCGTAACCCCTATATCCATAAGCAGAATTACCAACAGTATATCGGATTGCAGATGCAATAGCTAAAATTCCAAGTCCTAAATAAAATAATGAAAAACCTAAATTATGGTCTTTGAAAGCGACATAAATAAGTACAATTGCTGAAATTAAAGTTAAAATTGAGGTAATCACCAAAGCGCGTTTCATAGCTTCTGGGGTAATTACGCCACTTTGAATGGCACGTTTTGGTCCTACTCTATCTTCGTTATCAGTTCCTTTTATTCCATCGCCATAATCATTAGCAAAATTGGATAGTATTTGCAATCCTAAAGTGGTAGAAAGTGCAAAAATGATAATTTTCCAATTGAACATCGATTGCGACATTGCATAAAAACTTCCAACAATTATTCCTGACACCGACAATGGCAATGTTCTTAATCGAGCGGCTTGAATCCAATGTTTCATTTTTTTGTTTAATCGTTTAATTGTTTATTCGTTTAATTATGCTAGCTTCAATTTGAGATTGTCAACTTCGACTGAATACTATATACTGAACACTCCTTTATGGCAACCATTTTTTCTCAAAATTCGGTTTGCGTTTTTCAAGGAAAGCATTTCGTCCTTCTGTCGCTTCTTCAGTCATATAGGCTAATCGAGTGGCTTCACCAGCAAATACTTGTTGTCCCACCATTCCATCATCGGTTAAATTCATAGCGAATTTTAGCATTTTTATGGATGTTGGTGATTTTTGAAGAATTTCTTGTGCCCATTCAAAAGCGGTGTTTTCCAATTCATCATGAGGAATTACGGCATTAACCATTCCCATATCCATGGCTTCTTGAGCAGAATAATTTCTACCTAAAAAGAAGATTTCTCGTGCTTTTTTCTGACCCACCATTTTAGCTAAATAAGCGGAGCCATAGCCACCATCAAAACTCGTTACATCGGCATCTGTTTGTTTGAAAATTGCGTTTTCTTTACTCGCCAAAGTCAAATCGCAAACCACGTGCAAACTGTGTCCGCCACCAACTGCCCAACCTGGGACAACGGCAATTACTACTTTTGGCATAAACCGAATGAGGCGCTGTACTTCCAAAATATTCAAACGGTGTTGTCCATCATCACCAACATATCCTTGATGTCCACGAGCGTTTTGATCGCCACCGCTACAAAAAGAATAGATTCCATCTTTAGACGAAGGTCCTTCTGCCGAAAGTAAGACAACACCAATTGACGTGTCTTCTTGCGCATCATAAAATGCTTGGTACAATTCAGAAGTAGTTTTTGGTCGGAATGCATTTCTAACATCTGGTCGATTGAACGCTATTCTGGCTACTCCATTGCATTTTTTGTAGGTTATGTCTTCGAACTCTTTTACAGTTTTCCAGTTTATGGTATTCATAATTGAACTATTTTCGTGTAAAATTAAGGCATTTTTTGCTTTTTATTGCACGTTCAAAAAAATATAATTGAGGTGCTTTACGCTTTTGAAGATTTCAAGCTAAAATTGCTTTTTAAAAACACAAAAAAAGAGGCTATAAAGCCTCTTTTTAACATAGAACATGTAGTGTAAACTATTCGATTTCGAATGTCTGAGTTACATTATTTCCAGCATTTCTAGCATTTAAAGCATTACCATTAGCATCAACTACAAAAGCAACATAGTGCATGTTAGCAACAACATAATTTGATGGAATAGTGTATGTAAAAGATCTTGTGTAAGTATCATTCAAATTTGTTGAACCAGAAATACCATCTCCTAAGATACTTAAAGTTAAAAAACTTCTTAATACATCGTCGAAATCAAAATTCACAATCGGGTTTACACCACCATAATAGCTTGTTGAATTGGCTTGGTTGTAAACTAAATTATCTTGAAGCGCATAAACGACTAATTTCAAATTGGAGAAATTTTGACCAAATTTAACATTAACATTAACAGTTGCAGTGTTACCTGACAAAGTAGTATTCATTGCCAAACCAACTCTTGGATTAATACCAGAAGTTAAATTAACGGCTTGAGTAATATTACTCGTTTCTGGATACGTCCATTCTGTCTTTCTATTTAACATTCCTGTTGGATATCCTTGTAGACCAATTAAATTTTCTAAAGTTAATGCAGGAGCATAATTATATGGATCGCTATTTCCTCTGTGAATTGCAACCACTACAGCATCTGGTGTCTGTGTGCGAACTTGTTCTATTGCATAGGCAATTCGAGGACAATATATACACCAAGTTCCTGTGTAATCTTCAATCAAAACTCTTTTGTTAAAGTTAATTGCTTGTTGAACAGTTACTTGAATTGTAGGCGACGTTAACGTTACATTAGCAGGAGTTACATAAGTAGCGTAAACTGATAAAGTTCCAGCTGTAGTTGTTGTAAATGTATTTGCTGAAATGGCAGTTGTATTTACAAAAAACCTTGCTGTTGCAGTCAAATCGCTTGTGTTATTTCCAGTTACATTGAAACTTAAAACATCTCCTGTCATTGCGGCAAGTGTGTTTGAAGTCAATGCAATACTTGTTAATGGAATTGGCGCGGCGTTAACATTTAAAACAATAATTTGAGATGTTTTTCCAGAAAAAGTAGCTTTAACTGCATACGATCCCGCAGTTGTGGGAGTAAAAACATATCCTGTAATTGGTTCATTGTTAACAATAATAACAGCCTGTGAAGAAACGTTAGTTCCAGCATTGGTTACTACCGAAAAAGTAAAGGTTTCTCCTGTTAATCGGTCTTGAAAGTCAGATGAAATTGAGATGGATTGAATTCCAGAATCTCCGTTACCAGAGTCGTCTTTGCTGCAAGAAATAAACAATCCAAAAGCTAGGAATGCTAAAAATAAGTGTAGTTTTTTCATAAAAAATAGTTATATATTGGAAATTAGTTATTACAAATAAAATGATTATTTTCGTATTAAATATAATATTTATTCTTTATTTGTAAATTATTATCAATTTAAAGCATTCATTCATGAAAAAACTGATTTTTATTTTATTTTTTACTTTTAGCACCACCCTTTTTGCACAACATCAAATGCCAAATGTTGCATTGAAAAATTTAAAAGGAGAAATCGTTACTACTAATTTAGATTTTCAAAAAAAAGATGTTTTGTATGTATATTCATTTTGGGCTACATGGTGCGCACCTTGCGTTCAAGAATTAGATGCTATTAGTGATGTTTATGGTGATTGGAAAAGCAAAATGAACATCGAAATTATTGCTGTTAGTGTAGACGATGCCAGAACTGAAAAAAGAGTAAAACCTTTAGTTAATGGAAAAGGATGGGAATACACAATTCTTTTTGATACCAATCAAGAACTTAAAAGAAGTTTATCTATAGCAAACGTACCCTATATTGTAGTTGTAAAAAACAACGAAATTGTTCATATACAAAATGGACATGCTGCAGGTGGAGAAACAGAATTCTTTGAAAAATTAAAAAGTTTATAAAATGAAAAAAATTATACTATTTGTTTCCATTTGTACATCCATATCTTTATTTTCTCAAGTTGATAAAAAAACAGAAAAAATAAAAGGGCGATTATTTGGCGGTTTTGAATCCAATTCACAATGGTATTTGAATGATGTTAATAGAGAAATACAACATCCCGACAAACCTGTAAGATCAAATAATTATCTTTTAGTAAATTATAATTATGGGAAATGGACTGCAGGAATTCAAGCAGAATCTTATGCTTCAAAACCTTTATTGAATTTCAATCCAAAATATGAAAATACAAATATCGGGACCTATTTCCTTAATTATAAATCTAAAAAGTTTGATATTACAGCAGGTCATTTTTACGAGCAATTTGGAAGCGGATTGTTGTTAAGAAGTTGGGAAGACCGGGCTTTAGGTATTAACAATGCTATTCGTGGTGGTAAAATTACGTACCACCCAAATCAAAATTTAACATTTACTGGTTTGTATGGGAAACACCGAACAGGTTTTGAAGTGAGTAAAGGAACTATTTTAGGATTCAATTCAGATTTAAATTTATCAGGATTGTTCAAAATTGAAAGTTCTGAAGTCTCTGTTGGCTTTTCGTATGTTGGAAGAGACGAAAAAACAACTATTGTAAATCCAAATTTCAAGGAACTTACCAATGCTTTTTCCGGAAGATTGAACTTCAGTCGCAATGCTTTTTATTTTTCTACAGAGTATAATTTTAAATCGGAGGATGGCATTTTATACCCAAATGAAGTTAAAACTTTCGTAAAACCCGGAAGTGCTTTATTAATGAATTTTGGTTATACCAAAAAAGGGGTTGGACTGGATGTTTCCCTCAGAAGAATAGAAAATATGAATTTCTTATCTGAAAGAAATCCAGAATACTTTGCACCAGAACAAAGCAGCTTGGCCTACAATGACCGAATGATGAATTTTGTTCCAAGTTTAACCAAACAGCACCATTCTAATTTGGCCAATATTTATGTTTTTCAAGCTCAAAAAAGCGTGAGTATTGTTGCTGATAATGGCATTGCAAAAGCAGGAGAAATTGGTGGTCAAATGGATTTTTTCTATGAATTTAAAAAAGGGACTGCATTAGGAGGTAAAAACGGAACTAAAATTGCGATTAATGCCTCAAATTGGTTCAATTTAAAAGGAGATTACACTATTTTTCCTCCAGATTACACAACTGATTTTATGGCAACTGGAAAAAAATATTTTTCAGATTACAATTTAGAAATCTCCAAGAAATTCAATTCAAATTTGCAAGGAAGCGTTGTTTTTATCAATCAGTATTATGATCATAAATTAATTGCTGCTGCCTTAAATGTTCAAGTAAATTCCTATATTATTGCTCCTGAAATTACCTATAAATTATCTAAAAACCAATCGATACGAATTGCTACAGAACATATGTGGGCAGATTCTGATAGAAAAAACTGGGCTGCTTTATTAGCTGAATATAGCCCTAATGCAAAATGGTCTTTTTTTGTTTCGGACATGTACAATTATGGTTATGACGAAACATCTAATTTGATTGATGATGTAACCGACAAATTTAAAATTCATTTTTATACTATTGGAAGCGCTTACACCAAAGGAAGTACACGAATTGCATTGAGCTACGGACGCCAACGTGGTGGATTGGTATGTGCTGGTGGTATTTGTCGATTTGTTCCTCCAAGTACAGGAATTGCTTTATCAATGACAAAATCATTTTAAAATGAAAGTGTTTTTTTCTTCAAAAAATTATTTTACTAGTGCTTTAATGTGGGTAATAGCTATTGGACTTCTTATTGTCGTTTTTATTAAAAAACCAGATGCTCAAGAACCATCTATTTATATTTTTTATGCTATTATGATTACAATCATTTTAGCATTAATTTGGATTTTATTAGATACAAAATACATCCTTAAAGAAAATAAAATATTTTATAATTCAGGTCCTTTCCGAGGTACAATTGACATTAAAAATATCAGAAAAATACAACATCATTCGGGAATAATTGTACCAGTAACCTTTAAACCTGCATTAAATACCAAAGGGTTAATTATTCACTACAATAGTTTTGATGATATTTATATCTCACCAAAACAAGAGGATTTATTTCTTAAAGAATTGCTGAAAGTTAATCCAAATATTGAGATAATTTAAATGCGGTTTTTGTATAAAATTACACTTTTACCAAGTAAATCCCGTCTTCTTTAATTTCGATAAGTTTTTCACGATAAAGAGCGCCAATTGCTTTTTTGAACGTTTTCTTGCTCATTTTTAATACCGTTTTAATATCCTCAGGGTGAGAATTATCGGTAAGTCTCAAAAATCCTCGACTGGCTTTCAATTCTTCTAATATTAAATCAGCATTGGGTTCGATACTTTGGTAGCCTTGAATTTGCAACGCGACATCAATTTTATTATCAGGACGAATGGTTTTAATGTAACCCCGCATTCTGTCGCCAGTTCGTATCGCATCATCATACACCTCATCTTTATAAACCAAGCCTTTGTGCTGCTCATTGATGATAACATTGATGCCGATTTCTGTAATATGGGAAACAATTAAATCAACCTCTTCGCCTTTTTCAACCGTAAGAGTATCATTGTTCAAAAACTGATTGGTTTTGCTTGAAGCCACCAAACGATTGGTTTTTTCATCCATATAAAGATATACCAAATAACGTTTGCCTTTTTCCATCGGGCGGGCTTGTTCTTTGAACGGTACCAGAATGTCTTTTTCCATTCCCCAATCCATGAAAGCACCAATTTGATTGACATAATTCACACGTAAAAGTGCAAATTCATTCAACAAAATATACGGTTCTAAGGTAGTTGAAACGGGGCGTTCCTCGTGATCTAAATATACAAATACAATCAGCTCTTCGCCAATATCAAATTTATTGGGAACATATTTATTCGGTAAAAGAATATCGTTTATTCCTTCGGGATCTTCAACTGGGTTGCCTAAAAACAAACCAACTTTAGTATCTCTTAATATGGTGAGCGTATTGTATTTTCCTATTTCAATCATTGTACTATGTTTCTTAAGGGCAAAGATACGAATTGGAATTGGAAGTTTTTAAAAGTACTATTGTAATGCATCAAAATAACGCAATAATACTGTGTCATTCTCACGCGTAGGTGTAAAAATCTCTAGTATATAGGGTTTGTCATTTTGCACGTACATTTTATGAAGTCCCTCTGTCAAACTAGTTTCGTCACTAGCAATTGCATATTCAAAACCATACATTTTGGCCAAATGTTCCGCGGTCAAACAATGTGATGTCTCAAAAAACGTATTGAAAACTGGCGTTTCATCGTGTCCGGGTAAAATTCTAAAAATCCCTCCTCCGCCATTATTAATTAAAATAATCTTGAAGTTTTTGGGAATGTAATTGTTCCATAACGCATTGGAATCGTATAGAAAACTAATATCCCCTGTTATTAAAACGGTTTGTTTTTCATTGGCAACAGCCGCACCAATTGCGGTGGAAGTACTTCCGTCGATTCCGCTAGTTCCTCGGTTGCAATAGACTTCAATTGACGGATGAATGTCTATTAATTGTGCATACCGAATGGCCGAACTATTGCCGATTTGAAAGTGACTGTTTGTTGGCAAACTCTGAATTACCTTCTCAAAAACCTTGAAATCTGTAAATGGAATTTTTGACAAATAGGTTTTGTGTTTCTCTTTTCTGAGTGTATTTATAGCATCAAAAATATCGAAATAATCACTTTTTACAGGTTGAAATAATGGAATAAATGCATTGAAAAAAGTATTCGGGTCGGCTTCAAAATGCTTGGTCAAACAACCAAAAGTATTATAGGCACGCAAAGAATCAATGTGCCAATGGTGTTTTGGTTGGTATTTTCGTAACGCTGCTTTGATGCGTTTTGAAACTACCATTCCACCAAAAGTAATGAGAATTTCGGGTTGAAACACTTTATAATCATCCGATGAAAATGGGGTAATTATGGTATCAATAGTATTTATGAAAGAAGGATGGTGCAAATTGGATGTGGTTTCAGTCATCACCACAACCGAGGCATCATTTGCTAAAAAATCAACTATTGAAGTGTCGATTGCATTGGGTTCATTCACGCCAACAATGACTAATTTCTTTTTGGATGTGTTCCAAATGGATGCAAATTCAACCCAATTTTCGGTTGAAACAAACGGAATAGCATTTGCGGAAGCGAAAGTATTTACAGCAACAGAAAGCTCAGAAACAGTTTCATACAAAGGTTCTTCAAAAGGAGCGTTGATGTGAACTGGGCCTTTTTTAGAAATTGCATGATTGATCGCTTCATTGATTTTCAAATCGTTTTCTGAAGAGGCACCTTCAAGCAAATTGGCATTGTACAAAGAATGATTTTCGAACACTTTTTCTTGACGAATGGTTTGCCCATCACCAATATCTATTTTGTTTAAAGGTCTGTCGGCACTGATAACTACCAATGGAATTTGACTGTAAAATGCTTCTGCAAAGGCAGGATAATAATTTAAAAGTGCGGAACCAGAAGTACAAATTATGGCAACGGGTTTCTTGATTTGCTGTGCTATTCCTAATGCAAAAAAAGCAGCACTTCGCTCGTCGGCAATACTGTAGCAGGTAAATTTAGGATTATTGACAAACCCAATAATCAAAGGTGCATTCCTTGAACCTGGAGAAATTATAATGTTAGTGACTCCTTTGGCGAGACAAATTTCGATGATGCTTTGCGCTAAAGGTATTTTTGGATAAATCATTGTAAAGTAAGGTTCAAAGTTGCAAAGATACAAAGTTGCAAAGGTTTTTACTACGTTCTTTAATTAGATTTATTACTTTTGGGAAACAATTATATACGAAATGGAAATCCGAATTAGAGCTTACCAAACCGAAGATACCCAAGCAATTTTGGATATTATCAATTATAATATTCTTCATTCTACTGCATTATACGATTACAACATTCGGAATTACGAGCAACAACAAGCGATTTTGGAAGACAAAACCAACAAAGGTTTTCCTGTATTAGTTGCTGAATTGAACGAAGAACTTGTTGGATTTGGTATGTATAGCGAATTTCGATTTCGAGAAGCGTACAAGTTTACAGTGGAACATTCCGTTTATGTTTCTGAAAAGCACATAGGAAAAGGCATAGGAAAAGTGCTTCTATCTGAATTAATTCAATTGGCGAAAGCCCAAGGATTGCATACCATGATTGGCGTAATTGATTCCGAAAATCAAGGCAGTATTGAATTTCACGAACAATTTGGATTTAAAACGGTGGGAATCATCAAAGAATCGGGTTATAAATTTGACCGATGGTTGGATTCTGTTTTTGTGCAGTTGCTGTTAGAGTAATTACTTTTCTATCCAGTTTATTATTTTTTCATCATTCGGTTTTACACCTGAAAGATAGACTAGTTCTAATTCGCCTTTTTCGTTCAACAGGTATTTTTGAAAATTCCATTCTACATTAGAATCTTTCAAACCGTTCTTGGCTTTTTGGGTAAGAAATTGATACACTTCGTTCATGTCGCTTCCTTTAACTGAAATTTTACTCATCATTGGAAAAGTTACTCCATAATTGACTTTACAGAAGGTAGCAATTTCAGCGTTGGTTCCTGGTTCTTGCGAGCCGAAATTATTAGCTGGAAAACCTACAATTACGAAATTATCGTCTTTGTATTTTTTATAAATAGCTTCTAATTGTTCGTATTGTCTAGTATAACCACATTTTGAGGCGGTGTTTACCACTAAGATTTTCTTATCTTTTAGTATGGCAAAATCAAAAGTATTTCCTGATAAATCTTTCACTTTAAATTGGTGAATCGACTGTTTTGTTTGTGCTTCCATAGTTATTGTCATTAATAAAGCGGTTGCAAATAAAAAGATACTTTGTTTCATGTTTAATTTTTTTATAAAATTACTTATAAAGATTTAAGAAAAATATAAAATGGGATTTATTTGCAATAGAACAAACGTTAAAGTTATTTTTAAATTCGAAAGAATAAGAAAATTAAAATGAATTTTACAAAACAAATCGAGGCCTAAGGGAATTGTAATTTGCGATGACTTCTGCAGTTGTAAGTGCACGGTTATAGATTGATGCTTGACCTATATTACCATTAAAAAAGTAAGCTGGGCTTTGTCCGTTACTAGTTGCATAAGAACCTATATATAAATTATCAGTTGACGAGTTTAGATTAATACCGTTAGTACTACTTACATCAATTGATGTTCCTTTTAATATTCCATCAATATAAAAATACATCATTGATGTACGATCAATTGTCATTACTATATTATGGAATTTATTATCTAAATAAGGCGTTATTGGAGTTGCTGTACCAAAGACATTATTTGATTGGAAAAACGCACCTAAATTATTGTTTTCTATATAAATAGAATACCTTCCATCATATCCTCTATAAGATGATTTACCTATAATTCCGGAAATATCTGATCCCCCATTAAATTTTACCCAACAAGAGACTGTCCAACTATTTAACCCAATATTTAAAATGTTGCCAAAAGTAGTTACATCATTAATACCATCAAATACTATACTTCCTCCATTTGCACTAGTAAATGTTGGTCCATTAGTAAGTGTCCCATTATTACCATTCCCAGATAAATCAGTCCAAATGGTTCCCGTTCCTGAATAACTAGCAGGATTGGCTGCATCTAAATTTAATACAAGTCCGCCAGTTAAGACTTGAGACGGCGGTGATGGTGATACTGCTGCCGGTGCAACATAATTATTAGTTCCACGAAAAAATGAATTTTGTGCGTGGGAAACTATTATAGTTAGTAATAGTATTATGACTGCATATTTTCTCATGAATTGGTAGTTTATAAAATTGTATTATTACAAGCCAAAGCGCGTTTTAGAATTGTTAAAGTTTTGTAATACATTAGAAAAAATAAGAATCTTATTATAAATTGAACAATAGCAATTCTAACGCTGAAATTATTTGAACTTCTTGGTTATCCTATTCCTATAAAATATTCATTTGTATTATGCAAAGTTGTTTCGCTTGTGTTATAAAACATAATTAAATTTACAGATGAAAAAAGGAACTTTGTCTAATGCTTAAAAAACAACATCAGAATTTTCTGATGCTGTTTAATGTTACCCAATTATATTTTATTAATTCTTTTTAGTAAGCATTTGTTCAACTAATGCTTTTAACTTATCAATTTGTTTTTGTTGTTCTTCAATTTGTTTTTGTTGTTCTTGAATACCTTTAGTTAAAACAGGAATTATAGAAATATAATCAACCGACAACAATTTGTCTTGATCCGTACCTTCTTTTACTATAAAAGGCAATACTTTTTGAATTTCCTGAGCAATAAATCCATTCTCTTTTTTGTCAAAATCTTTTGACTCTAAAGAATTCTTTTTATCATAATGAACTGGATTTAATTTCATGATTGTCTCTATACTATTTTGAATAGGCTCAATATTTGTTTTCAATCTTTTATCAGAAGTTGACTGAAATCCATTTGCATAGATTATTCCACTAGTGTAAACATTTGTAATCCATCCATTTCCTAATTGGATAGTATTATTGCTACCAACCGAAGCGTCGTTTCCAATTGCAATACTATTCTCCACATTGTTTGAAATTTTGGTATTATTACCAATTGCTGTATTTCTATCCCCAGAATAATGGTTGTCCATAGCAGCATAACCAATGGCAACGTTATTGCTTCCAGTAGTATTGTTGCTTAATGCATAAAGTCCCATAGCAATATTTAGGCTACCCGTACTATTTGCTTGCAAAGTACCAAATCCATTTGCAGTATTGTAATTTCCAGCGGTGTTGTTCGCTAAAGCGTTAAAACCACTTGCTGTATTTAGAGTACCTGAAGTATTGTTCCCTAATGAATTATATCCTAATGCCGTATTATTAGCACCTGTATTTAGATTATTATTATAATTTAAAGCATTATAACCTACAACTGTATTAGTATTATTTCCACTACGATCAGCACCCATTACAATTCCATTATCGAATGTAAAATAATTAGAAGCCATAATCCACTTAGCTCCATCGTAACGTAATCTAACAGCTCCATCTCCATCTGATAAAGCAATGTTGTTGGACACATTCCCTAAATTAATGTTAGATCCTATAAATGTGTTTTTACTACCATCTGTAATTCCTCTACCAGAATAATAGCCTAACAAGGTATTGTTTGTTCCAGAAGTAACTTCGATACCCGCTTTATTACCAAAAGCAGAATTGTAAAGTCCAGATGTATTACTTAATGTATTGGTTCCAACTGCAGTGCTATAATAAGTACCCGCATTTGTTAATGCATTTGCACCTACAACTGTATTTTCTCCATTAAAACTTGCACCGGCTCCTACAAGAACTCCTCCTGCTAAAGTAAGATTACCAGATGTGTTCAATCTAGTAACAGCACCATCACCCAATTGAATCATATTGCTTTCCGTTGCAACAGCATTGGCTCCAATAGCCATTGCATTGCTATAATTGACATTATTAACATTCGCCCCAAATCCAATAGCGGTATTATTGTTACCGGTTGTATTTCCATTTAATGCATACATACCGAATGCCGTATTTTGAGATCCTGTGGTATTATTACTTAAAGAGTCATAACCGCTTGCACTGTTGTTATTTCCATTTGTATTATTAAATAATGAATGCCAACCATCTGAAACGTTATTCGCTCCTACAAGATTATTGAATAAAGATTGATACCCTGTAGCGGTATTTCTATAACCAGTTGTATTGTTATACATAGCCAAATTTCCTGTTGTAGTATTTTCATAACCACTGGTGTTACTAAATAAATTACCATTTCCTACAATGGTATTATTATTTCCTCCTCCAACTGTTACTCCATTAATGCTTAAATTCCCTTGGAAATTCCATGTACTTATTGAATTGTCATAAAAAGCACGTCGATTGCCTTCACCATCAGCCAAAATAATGGCATTACTTAAATCAGCTGGTAAATTAGGTGTATAACCAATAATTGTATTGTATTTTCCGGTGGTAATTCCATGACCTGATAAAAACCCTAAATAGGTATTTCTAAATCCTGTTGTGTTATGATAACCAGAAGCGTATCCTAAACCCGTATTATCATATCCAGTTGTATTACTAATGAATGATTGAAAACCTACTGCATTATTATTAGCCCCTGTAGTGGTAGAGGTTAAGGCTTGAAAACCAACACCAACGTTTGAAGATGAAGAGGCATTTCTTAACGTTTCATAACCAATTGCAACAGAGTTATTAGCGCCTGTGTTTTGTAAAGCATTATTTCCTAAAACAGAATTTGCACCATTATTACTAGGACCCGTTCCTACTTCAACAGAATTAATTATCATATCGCCTGAAGCGTTCCATTTTGTTCCATCGTGTCTTAATCTAATAGTACCATCTCCATCTGATAAAGCAATGTTGTTGGACACGTTGCCTAAATTAATGTTAGATCCTATAAATGTGTTTTTACTACCATCAGTAATTCCTCTACCTGAATAATAGCCTAACAAGGTATTGTTTGTTCCAGAAGTAACATCCACACCCGCTCTATTTCCAAAGGCAGAATTATAAAGTCCAGATGTATTACTTAATGTATTGGCACCAACTGCGGTGCTATAATAAGTATTTGGATTTGTTAAGGTATTGTTACCTATAACCGTGTTTTCACCGTTATTGCTTGGACCAGTTCCTATAGTTAATCCATGAACCTTTAAATCGTAATTACCTAAATCAACTGCTCTTGTAGCCCCAATATAAGGTACGCTATTTCCATTTGCTCCAGCAGCTATTGCTGCATTAACAAACTCTGTAGTAGCTATTTGAGTATTATTTGTAGTTGTAGCTGCAGTTGGAGCAGTTGGCGTTCCCGTAAAATTTGGAGAAGCTAATGGAGAAGCCCCTAAATTATTTAATGCATCAATTGGGTTTGTAGCACCAGTACCCCCATTGGCTAAAGCCACGACACCAGAAACATTAGTTGCAGTTCCTGATGTAGTCAAATAGGTATTTGAATCTACAGAACCATCTGCTTTTAAGAATTCGGTAACAGAACCCCCAGCTTTTATGAATGAGGTTGCTGTTACATTTCCTGTAAATGTTGCATTTTGATTTGCACCAAGTGTTAACGTATTTTGATTACCAGCACCAAGTATTAATGAATTGGTCTCTTCTGCCTTAAGAATTACTGAATTACCACTTGAGAAACCAAGATAACCTGTTCTTATAGTTCCTAAACTATT
>CAMCDQ010000031.1 GCA_945873505.1 Chitinophaga pinensis | reverse complement strand
AATCGGAATCTAATTCTTGAAGTTTTTGTTGTAAATAGACAATTCCAAGTTTTTCATAATTAGTATTAACTTGTTCCCGAATAGAATTTTCAATTTCAGGAAATGCTTCAAATCCTTTTAAAAGGGCATCTACATACAAACCTGAACCGCCAACAAGAATTGCGAAATCTGACGTTTTATAGAGTTCGTCAAGTTTTGAAATGGCTTCTTTTTCGAAATCACCAACTGTATAATTTTCAAATATTGATTTGTTATGTATAAAATGATGGGGCGCCGATGAAAGTTCTTCTTTGCTAGGAACGGCTGTTCCAATTGATATTTCTTTGAAAAATTGGCGGCTATCGCAAGAAATAATTTCACAACCAAAATGTTCCGCTAATGCAATGCTTAAGGAAGTTTTTCCTATTGCTGTTGGTCCTAAGATGGTTATCAAATACTTCATTAGTTGTGTTTTTTAGCCCAGATTGCAACGTAAAGCCCGGAATGAAAAAAATTAGTTTTTCTTGGCAAAAAAGAGCGACCAAAGGAAGCTCCTTTTTTGGCTTAGAAAAACAACTTTTTGAATGAGGACTTGAAGTGGAAAGCTGGAAACTTGCCTGCCGGCAGGCAGGTAGCTCCAAAAAAATTAAAACTTTATAATCTTCAAATACTTACTTTTTCGAATGTGACTTTGTATAATATTTCTTGTGTCTCGGTTGTTTTGCATCGGAATTATGATGTTTTTCAGAATTTCGATGTTGTGAATTTGATAATTTAAATCGTAAAAAGCATATCCTTTATAGACTCCATTTTCAATTAATACGGCACTTCGCTCGCTTATATTCCGACCTTTATCGGATAAAATCATATTCTGATTTTCAAAACTATTTTTTGTAACGAATTCCTGAACTCTTGCATTGTATTCTTCTGGTGAAATTTCTCCAATGCAAGCGCCATCGCATTCCTTTATTTTATATTGAAAACAGGATTTTTTTGTGACGTATAAACCAGTGTATTTTTGACATAATTTATAATCGGAAGTAATTCTGAACAAGGCATTTTGCGCTTCTTGCAAGGTCGAAAACGAGGTAATTTCTTTTTTTCTGCCGTCAGTTTTCTGAAGTTTTAAATTCAAATATCCTTTTTTATCAGTTTCTACATACAATGCGATATTGAAAATACTTTTCCGTTGTGCCCTGTTATATATGGGTTTATGAATCTTAATTTCTTCACTTTCCTTCAATAAAGCAATTAGTTCGCTTCCTGTTTCTTCGAAAGTAACCGAGAAAACTTCTGCTTGAATTTTCATTGATTTAATATCAAAACCAGTAAAATGTTGGTTTATACGCTTTTTTATATTTTTACTTTTACCAATATAAATTAGTTTGCCACCTTCATTATGAATATAATAAACGCCTGTTCTTGAAGGTAAACTATCAACGATAATATTCAATTTTGGGGCAATTCCTTTTTGGATTTCTGTTTTAATTAATTCTGTCACAATTACCTTTTCGATATCTTTTGCCAAAAGCAATTGGAATAATTTTACAGTTGCTAAAGCATCTCCACTCGCGCGATGTCTATCTGCCATTGGGATTCCAAGGGCACGAACTAATTTTCCTAAGCTGTGAGAAGTTTGTTCTGGCAATAATTGTTGTGATAATTCAACAGTGCAAAGTGTCTTTTGATTGAAATCGTATCCTAAACGACGAAATTCTGTTCTTAAAATTCGATAATCAAAAGAGGCATTATGAGCAACTAAAACGCAATCATTTGTAATTTCAATAATGCGTTTTGCAACTTCAAAAAACTTTGGAGCACTTTTTAGCATTAAATTGTTTATGCCAGTTAATTTTACCACAAAGGGTTGAATTGGAATTTCAGGATTGACTAAACTTATAAATTGATCCACAATTTCGTGGCCGTCAAATTTATAAATGGCGATTTCTGTAATTCCCTCTTCGTTGAATTGTCCTCCAGTGGTTTCTATGTCGAGTATGCAGTAAATTTGTTTAATTTTTAATGTTAAAATTGTTATCGTCCTCCAAAGATACTACTTCCAATGCGAACCATTGTACTTCCGCATGCAATTGCGAGTTTATAATCTCCTGACATTCCCATTGAGAGAGATTTTAGATTGCAGATTTCAGATTTCAGATTTTGGTAGGAATCAAAAATAGATTTCAAATGTTCAAATTCTTTCTTGATTTGAATTTGATTTTCTGTAAATGTCGCCATTCCCATTAAACCAATAATCTTGATGTTATTTAAGTTTTTAAATGACTCAGAAGCTAATAACTCCTTCAATTCATCTTCATTTAAACCAAATTTGGTTTCTTCCTCCGCAATGTGAATTTGTAGCAAACAATCAATAATTCTATTGTTTTTTAAGGCTTGTTTGTTTATTTCTTCTAATAATTTCATGCTGTCAACTCCGTGTATCAAACTCACATAAGGCGCCATGAATTTTACTTTATTGGTTTGAATATGCCCAATCATCTGCCATTGAATGTCTTTGGGCATTTGTTCCCATTTCTCGGTCATTTCTTGGATTTTGTTTTCTCCAAAAATACGATGACCAGCATTATACGCTTCCATTAAATCGGAAACAGGTTTAGTTTTTGAAACAGCAACAAGAGTTACATGTTCTGGTAATGAGGATTTTATCTTGAGGAGGTTATCTTTTATTGACATTTACATTTTCAATTATGATAGGAATTGTTTTGCAATTTTTTCTGCTTTTTTGCTCTCGCTATAATCATAGAAACCTTCACCAGATTTTGAACCTAATTTTCCAGCGCGAACCATATTTACTAATAGTGGGCAAGGAGCGTATTTTGGATTTTTGAAACCGTCATACATTACATTTAAAATGGCTAAACACACGTCAAGTCCAATAAAATCAGCTAATTGTAAGGGTCCCATTGGTTGTCCCATACCTAATTTCATTACGGTATCAATTTCATATACTCCAGCCACTTTATTGTATAAGGTTTCAATTGCCTCATTTATCATTGGCATCAGAATTCTATTGGCAACAAATCCAGGATAATCATTAACTTCAACGGGAGTTTTACCTAATTTTTCTGATAAATTCATAATGATTTTCGTAACTTCATCCGAAGTGTTGTAGCCTCGAATGATTTCTACCAATTTCATTATTGGCACAGGATTCATAAAGTGCATTCCGATAACTCTTTCAGGATGAGTAACAACAGCGCCGATTTGTGTAATTGAAATAGAAGAAGTATTGGTTGCTAAAATCGTATTGTGCGAACAAACCTCATTCAGTTGTTTGAAAATATTGATTTTTAATTCTACATTTTCTGTTGCAGCTTCAACAACTAAATCAACACCTACAACACCATCTTTTATGTCGGTATAAGTGATAATATTGGAAATGGTTTTGGATTTATCTTCTTCAGAAATAGTCCCTTTTGCAACCATTCTGTCTAAATTCATTGCAATAGTTTCCATTCCTTTATCTAATGATTTTTCTGAAACGTCAATTAATTTTACAGTGAAACCACTTTGTGCAAAAGTGTGCGCAATTCCATTTCCCATTGTTCCTGCTCCAATAACGGCTATTATTTTCATATATTATTTCTTAAAACAATCAATTATTTGATATGCAACTCGTAATGCATTTGTACCTTGTTCCAAAGTAACGACAGGAGTTGTATTATTATTTATGGAATCTGCAAAAGAATCCAATTCGTCTAAAATGGCATTATTTTGTTCTACATCGGGATTTGCAAAATAAATTTGTTTTTTCACACCTTCTGCATTTTGTAAAATCATATCAAAATCCCCAGGAACTTCTGACGCATCTTTCATTTTTACAACTTCACATTTTTTCTCAAGGAAATCAACAGAAATATAAGCATCTTTTTGGAAGAATCGTGATTTACGCATGTTTTTCAATGAAATTCTGCTCGCCGTTAAATTGGCAACACATCCATTTTCGAATTCAATTCTAGCATTGGCAATGTCTGGCGTATCACTAATTACAGAAACACCACTTGCGTTTATAAGTTTAACTTTAGAAGGAACAACGCTCAAAATAGCATCAATATCGTGAATCATCAAATCTAAAACCACGGGAACATCAGTACCACGAGGATTAAATTCTGCCAATCTATGGGTTTCTATAAACATTGGGTTTTCAATCATATCTTTTGTAGCAATAAATGCAGGATTGAATCTTTCAACGTGACCAACTTGTCCTTTTACTTTATATTCATTGGCTAAAACTATAATTTCTTCCGCTTCAGCGACAGTATTTGAAATTGGTTTCTCAATAAAAACGTGTTTTCCAGATTTGATTGCCACTTTTGCACATTTGTAATGAGAAAGGGTAGGTGTTACAATGTCAATTACGTCAACTGCATGAATTAGTGTTGCAATAGTATGAAATTGTTTGTAGCCAAATTCCTTCGAAATTTTAGCACCATTTTCTTGATTTTCATCATAAAAGCCTACCAATTCGTACTTATCTGATTGTTCTAATAATCGTAAATGTATTTTTCCAAGATGTCCAGCACCTAAAACGCCTACTTTTAACATATAAATGTATTTTCAACAAAAATAGCAATAAAATGATTATTATTTAAAGCATTTAAAATTTAAAATCCAACAATTAAATTTACATTTACTTTCTTAAATTTACAGACTAAATTAAATATAGTTTTGAAAGACACTGCCAAACATCAAGGACTTAGAAATCAGCTCGTAAAACTTTTGCAAGAAAAAGGAATTATGGACAAAAATGTTCTAAATGCAATTAATAAAATTCCACGCCATTTATTTTTAAATTCAAGTTTTGAAGACTATGCCTATCAAGATAAAGCTTTTCCAATTGGAGCAGGGCAAACTATTTCACAACCTTTTACTGTTGCTTTTCAAAGTCAATTATTGGAAATAAAAAAAGACCATAAAATTTTGGAAATAGGAACAGGATCAGGCTATCAAACGGCAGTTTTGTGTTTGATGGGAGCTAAAGTATTTACTGTAGAACGACAAAAAGAATTATTCAAACAAACGTCTGTATTGCTGCCAAAATTAGGAATTTGTCCCAAACATCTTTCTTTTGGGGATGGCTATAAGGGTTTGCCAAATCACGCTCCTTTTGATAGTATTATTGTAACTGCAGGTGCTCCAATAATTCCAAAACCTTTAATGGCACAATTAAAAATAGGAGGAAGACTAATAATTCCTGTTGGAGATGAAAATCAAATAATGACGATGTTAATCAGAAAAAATGAAACCAAATTTGAAAAACATGAATTTGGGGATTTTAAATTTGTTCCTTTATTACAAGATAGAAACTAAAACAAAAACCTCGAATAATCGAGGTTTACTGTCCAATAATATTTAAATAACGCTCTAAACTTTCTTTTTCTATTTGCGCAATAAACATCAAAAAATCATCTTTGTTGTTTTTAGTTTGGGCAACTTCAAGTGCATTATAATATTGCATTCTATTGTCGTAATCACCTTTTATATTGGCAATTACATAACCGTGTTGTAACAAAATAAGATTCATTACTAAGCGAGAACTTCTTCCGTTTCCATCAATAAATGGATGTATAGTAACCAAACGCTCATGAAGTTCGGCTGCCAAAATAACTGGATGAAGCCTTTTTTTATTGATTTCATACCAAATGAAAAAATCTTCCATTTCCTTTGCAACCATAAAAGGTTGTGGTGGCAAATGAGAACTTCCCTTTATCATTACTTGAACTTTTCTATATTTTCCAGCATCTTCAGGATTGATCCCTCTCAAAATTAAATTATGAATACACAAAACTTCACGTTCGTTCAATAAAGTATTTCGCTCCATTAATTGTTTAATATAAGCGATTGCTTCTTGATGATTTATAGCTTCTAAATGCTCTCGCATACTTTTCCCAGAAATTGTAAGTCCTTCATTAATAACTAAATCAGTTTCCCGTAGAGTCATGGTATTTCCTTCAATTCTATTGCTTTCAAATGTATATTCTAATTCTAAAGCCTGAGCAATTCTATAGCTATCTAATTTTCTAAAAGTGTCTAATTTGTCTTTTAGTGAATCAATTTCAGCCAATAAAATAGTTAAGTTTTTTGAAAATTGTCTCTTTGCAATTCCATAAGAACTTTCGGTTTCTTCTCGAACTAAATTCATCGCTTTTAAAGCAAAATCATCGTTGCCAATTTCATAAAGAATTTTTTCTTTAAGCCAAGCAATCATTATGGTTTCTAAATCTATCTCAAGAAGTGAAGCCAATTTTATTATTTGGTCTTTTGTTGGCTTTCTTGAACCACTTTCAAATTTACTTATAAGCGCTTGATCAATCCCAATGATTTGAGCTACTTCTCGAGTCTTTAATTTTTTTCTCTCTCTAGCATTTTTTAATAATCGATTCATTTTATAAACTTTTAATGTCAAGACAAATTTAGTCATTTTTTTGAGTAAAAAAAAGTTTTTTTAATTTTTTCCTAGAATTCTTTTTTTATTCTATCTAAATCTCTTTTTGTATCTTGTTCTTTTAGAGACTCTCGCTTGTCATATGTTTTTTTACCTTTACAAAGTCCAATTTCCAATTTTGCTATTCCTTTTTCATTGGTAAACAATTTCAAAGGAACAATTGTCAGTCCTTTTGCTTGAACACTTCTTGCTAAACTTTTCAATTCTCTCTTATTTAATAGCAATTTTCGTTCGCTTCGTGCTTTATGATTGAATTGATTTCCAAATGTATATTCTTCAATATAGGTGTTAATTGCAAAAAGTTCGATACCACTAAATTCACAAAAACTTTCAGTAATATTAGCTTTTCCAAGTCGGATAGATTTAATTTCAGTTCCAGCTAAAACAATTCCAGCAGTATAGGTTTCGATTATTTCATAATCAAATCGTGCCCTTTTATTTAGTATGTTTATTGTTTTTAGCATAGGAATGCAAATGTACGACAACAATTTATTATTTTTGTTGGAAGGACTGTACTTTTTAGTGCGGTTTTTTGTTTAATTAATCAAAATTATAAATGACTATCCAAACTAATAATCCGCTTCATGGAATTACTCTTCAAAGAATTGTAGAACAATTAGTTGCTTTTTATGGTTTCGATAACTTAGGAGAATTGATAAAAATTAAGTGTTTTACAGATAATCCAAGTGTGAAGTCTAGTCTTGCTTTTCTTAGAAAAACTGATTGGGCAAGAAAAAAAGTAGAAGAATTGTATGTTAGTAGCTTGTTAAAAATGAAATAAAAAAAGCTCAAACATTAGAATTTGAGCTTTTAATTTTTAAATTATTTTAGAATTTATATTTTGCCCCAAGATATACATTCCTTCCAGAAGCATTAATTCCAGAAGCAAAAGTGCGATATTGAGTGTCCAGTATATTTTCAATTCCGGAAAAAAGAGTTATACTATTTAAAATAGATATGGATCCTTTTAAATTGAAAGTTTTCCAACTAGGCATACCATTTGCAGGAGCATATTGTTCATTATCTTCGCCATTTAGCAAATAATCTTTTATGTCTTTTTTACCACTATAAAGCATATAAAAGTCAAAATTCATTGCTTTAGTTTCATATTTTAAACCTGTTTTCCCGTAAAAAGGAGGTATATGGTCTAAGGGCATTGTAACTGATCCATCTTTAATTCTTCCTTTAGTATAATTGAAAGTTCCGTAAAACTGAATTGGCTTTTTGATAGTAATTTTCAGAATTGATGTAATTCCAGTAATAGAAGCATTTCCCTTATTTTGATTTGCAAAAACAGCACTAGTTTGATCATCATAAGTAACTGAACTTGAACCATTAAACAAAAAATGATCGGTTACTATTGCATCAAATAAACGGGTATAGTAAAAAGTATTGTCCAGCTGAACTCTTTTTCCCTGCCATAATGAGATGTTTACATCTGTAGTTACCGATTTTTCTGGTTTTAAATTTTGATTAGGAACAATTAATATACCATTTCCTGATTCAAAAACTTTAGCAATATCATCTATATTTGGAATTCTATATGCAGATGCCAAATTAAAAGCGATTCTGGTATTTTTATTACTATTTACAATTCCAGCAGCTCCACTATATGTAAAATTGTTTTGCTTGATAGAATTGAATGGCAAGTTAAAAATAGAATTATCGGCAATTGTACTATTTAAAGCTACAAAACCTGCCCTTGCCCCAAAATTATATGTTGTTTTAGCAGTAATATTTGCATTATAAGTAGCAAAAAGATCACTTCTAAAAGTGCTGTTTTTGCCATTTGGATATCTAGTATCTGTAGGTGTTACAACTCCAGTTATTCTATTTGAATTTGTGGCAATTGAGTTTAAATCATCATAAAAAACTTCTGCTCCATAAAGCAAATCTCCATCTCCAATTTTAGTTTTCAAATCTATATTTACAGCATAAATAGATACATTTTCAATTTGACTTTTTGTATTGTTATTGTTGAATTTTCTGGTAATTCTGCTTTCTTCAACATTTTGGTAATTGAATCCTAAACTTAAATCACTATTTAAAATAGCTTTATCTTTTGTTAATTTATACGCAGCCAAAAGTCTTTTTTGAGGTCCATAATCCCATCGGGCAAATTTTAAACCACTTACAGTTGGATCAGTTAATCTGTCATATCTTGGCACATCACTTGTGGTTGAAAATTGAAAATTTAAGCTGTGCTGTGTGGCGCTATTTTGTTGAAAAACAAATTTTTGTATCAAATTATATTGCTTGTAAGCAGTAAATTTTTGAATGTATTTATTAGAATTTTGAACTAAATTATCTACATTATTTACTGTTTCTACATAGAAATTCCGTTCTCCAAAAAAATCATTATTTCCATTCTTGTGACTACCCATTCTTAAATCGCCAAAGTCATTATAGGAAACGGCAGTAAGTGACCCCCATTTTTCTCCTGAAAAGTTAATATCAAAGTAACCTGATTTTTCATCATTAGAACTACTATATCTTGTTAAAGCATTTCCAGAAATAGTTTTATTATTGTTTTCTGAAAAAAGTAAAGGCATTTTTGTCTGCAAATTGATTGCTCCACCCATTGCATCACTTCCAAAAACAGTAGAAGATGGCCCAAAAAGCACATCTACTTTTGATAGCATGTTCTCATCTACAGTAATTACATTTTGTAAATGTCCCGCTCTAAAAATTAGATTGTTCATCCGAATTCCATCTACTAAGAGTAAGATTCTATTTGCTTCAAAACCTCTGATGATAGGGCTTCCGCCACCTTGTTGTGATTTCTGAACCGCTAAAGTCCCACTATTTGTCAATAAATCAGCAGTATTTTGAAAATTTTGAAATTCAATTTCTTTCTGTGATATTCTTTCAATTTTTTGAGATGTTTTTAAATTCGATTTTGAATAGCGCTCTGAACGAAGTTCAACTTCATTCAATTTTATTGCCTTAATGGTGTCCAAATCAGTTTGTGAAAAACAAGCCATAGCAATCAAGTAAATTGCTAAAGTTATAATTTTCTTCATGTTTTATTTTTTAATTGAAATTGTATTAAATTTAAATTCAATTAATTAACATGGAGGTCTGTATATAGATTCAACAATAGTATTTGTTTTTCCTTGAATATGAAAACAATTTGGATTGGTATATATAGTACCCAAAAATACAATGCACTTACTTTTTTGTATTTCAATAATTGATAAATAATTGTAAAAGTTAAAGCATTTTTTTTTATCAGTAGATGTTAAATTTTTAGTATTAAAAAGTCTTTGCATAGAAATTCTCAGTTCACTTTCAAAATCATCTTTGACTACTTTCAATATAACTTTGGAAGGGGTTATTTTAATATCAATAACATCATAATATGTTCCATGAATTTTAATTTCCTTTTTATTGTCTAAAGTGTTCCATTCTCTTAATGTGAGTATTTTTTCTTCTGAAATATGAGTTTTTGCAATTTGGTTTTGATATCTAATTTGTTGAATATTTTCTATCAATGCACCCGAAAAAATAATGCATAATTGCAAAATATAAAATAGTGCAATTGAAAGTATAGAAATATATTTTATTTTTTTAAACATATTAAATCACAAAGAATTCCCAAGTTGTTTAGGATATTGGCAAAGTTACTTTTAAATTATTAAAAACCTAAACAATTAACTTCCATCCAAATTTTTGTTTAATTAAATTTTGAAGTACAAAAATATATTACATTTTAATTGTACTTTTGAAAATTAAATATTTTAATTGAGAACAATAATAGTAAAGGATTTATCTAATCCAAATTTCCTTAAACAGCAGCTTTTGTGTTGGGCGCAGCAATTTAATGAAGTTATTTTTTTAGACAGTAATGAATACCTGCAAAAATATTCCAATTACGATTGTGTTTTGGCAGTTGATGCTTTTACCTCAATTACAACCGATTATCACAATGCTTTTGAGGATTTAAAACAATATCAACAAACTACAAAAGATTGGATTTTTGGCTATTTGACATATGATTTAAAAAATGATACTGAAGAGTTGCAATCACAAAATTTTGATGGTTTAGATTTTCCCGATTTGTTCTTTTTTCAACCCAAGAAACTCTTTTTATTGAAAGGAAATCAACTTGAAATTCAATATCTTAATATGTGTGATGATGAAATTGAGGTTGATTTCGAATCAGTAATAAAATATTCAGAAGCTACTATTGAAACTAATAAATCACTACTAATTCAACAACGTATTTCTAAAGAATTTTATTTGGATAAAGTTTCCAAAATGCTAAGTTATATTATCGATGGTGACATTTATGAGGCTAACTTTTGTATGGAATTCTATGCTGAAGGAACAATACACCCAGTAACGAAATTCCAACGATTGAATGAAATTTCAAAACCACCATTTGCAGTTTATTTTAAAAATAATAAACAGTTTTTGCTTTCTGCTTCACCCGAACGTTATTTGAAAAGAGATGGAGAACTCGTCATTTCTCAACCCATAAAAGGAACGTCAAAGCGCTTCTCAAATTCTATCGAAGACGAAATTTCTAAACAAAACCTTGCTTTAGACACAAAGGAACGTTCTGAAAATATTATGATAACCGATTTGGTTAGAAATGATTTGTCACGAACTGCACAAAAAGGCTCGGTGCAAGTTGAGGAATTGTGTGGTGTTTATTCCTTTTTACAAGTGCATCAAATGATTTCAACGATAACTTCAATTGTTGATAATCAAATTACTGCTATAGATATTCTTAAAACAACTTATCCAATGGGAAGTATGACGGGTTCGCCCAAAATTTCTGCAATGAAAATCATTGAAGAATTGGAAGAAACAAAAAGAGGGTTATACAGTGGAACGGTAGGATATTTTACACCTAATGGCGATTTCGATTTTAATGTGGTTATTCGAAGTATTCTTTACAACCAAGAAAAGCAATACATTTCCTTTTCGGTAGGAAGTGCAATTACCTCAAAATCCGTTCCTGAAAAGGAATATGAAGAATGTCTTTTGAAAGCCAATGCAATGTTAAATGTATTGAATTTCAATTAGTTTTAAGTTTACTTTATTCCTCTGTTTAAAATAACTATTTTTGACTATGATTGAAAAATTCAAAATCCATATTTCAAATAATTTTCCCTTTTTGAAAGGCAAAAAACTGCTTTTGGCAACAAGTGGTGGTTTAGATAGTATGGTAATGGTGCATTTATTTAAGGCTTTGGATTATAATTTTGCACTTGCTCATTGCAATTTTCAGCTTCGTGGAATGGAAAGTTTTGGGGATCAAAAATTCGTGCAAGACTTTGCGGATACTTATAAAATCCCAGTTTTCATAACTCAATTTGACACGCAAGCTTTTGCAAATGATTATAAATTATCCACTCAAGTTGCTGCCCGAGAATTGCGGTACAATTGGTTTTATGAATTATTAGAAACTGAGAATTACGATTATATTTTGACCGCGCATCATTCCGATGACAACATTGAAACTTTTTTGATTCACCTTGTTCGTGGTTCCGGATTGGATGGTTTTACGGGAATTCCTGCTCAAAATGACTCGGTAATTCGTCCTTTATTGGCTTTTAGCCGTGATGAAATATCAAATTATGCTTCCGCAAATGCCGTTCTGTGGCGCGAAGACAGCAGTAATACTTCAGATAAATATTTACGAAACAAAATACGCCACGATTTGGTTCCAATCTTAAAAGAATTGAATCCGAATTTTCTAACTTCATTTCAAAACACACAAAAATATTTGAAAGAAACGCAAGGAATGGTTGATGACGCTTCAATTATGATTTATCAGCAAGTGGTAACAGAAATTGAAGATGAAATTCATTTTGACATTGAAAAACTCACAAAATTGCCTAATTATAAATCCTATTTGTACCAATGGCTTAAAGAATTTGGTTTCTCTGCATGGGATGATATTTATGATTTGGTAGCATCACAATCGGGAAAACAGGTTTTTTCTGATGAATTTAGACTTTTAAAAGACCGCCATTTTTTGATTTTAAGTCCAATCAATGAAATTAATGCAACAGAAGAATATTTCATTGATGAAAATCAAAAAGAAGTTAATCTTCCTATAAAACTATCGTTTTGTAACAAAGATTACAATTCAAATACTGATAATTCCATTATATTTGTGGATGGTGAAAAATTAAAATATCCTTTGGTATTGAAAAGATTCGAAAAAGGTGTCATTTTTCAGCCTTTTGGAATGAATGGAAAAACGAAAAAAGTGAGCAAACTCTTCAAAGATGAGAAATTATCGCTTTTGCAAAAGGAAAATTCTTGGATTTTATATTCAGATAATGAAATTGTTTGGGTTGTTGGTATTCGACAAGACGAGCGATTTAAAATTGAAAATACAACAATAAATAGTTTACAAATAGCCCTATTATAATGAAAAAATTACTTTTTTTACTCTTTGCTTTTTTGGTTTATACCAATGGAATTGCACAAATTTTAGATCCCGTAAAATGGAAATCCAAAACCGAAAAAATTTCTGAAACCGAATTTAATTTAGTTCTTCAAGGAACTATTGATAATAGTTGGCACGTATATTCCCAATTTACACCTGACGGAGGTCCAATTCCATTAGAATTAAAATTTGCGGAAAGCGCAGGAAATTATGAATTGGTTGGAAAAACGAAAGAAAGCAAAACCAGAAAAGAATACAATCCCATTTTTGAAGTAGATGAAATTTTCTTTGAAAAGAAAGTTGTTCTTACTCAAAAAGTGAAAATTGTAAATTCTAAAATAAGAAGTATTAAGCTGAAAATTGATTATCAGGCGTGTAAAGAAGTTTGTATAAATTTAAATAAAGATTTTCGATTTGAAATTCCTGTTATAGCTTCAAGTGCGATACTTCCTTTAAAAAAAGACACGGTTTTAGTCGATACTACATCTAATAAAGTTACATCCGAAACTACTAAAACAGAAGTTGTAACACAAGAATCTGTTCCTCAAGAACCAATTAAAGGACCTGAAAAAGGATTGTTTACTATTTTTATAATTGCTTTTTTCTCAGGATTTGCAGCACTTTTAACGCCTTGTGTTTTCCCAATGATTCCAATGACAGTCAGTTTTTTTACAAAACAAAGCAAAACCAAAGCGCAAGGAATTAGAAACGCAATTTTATATGGTATTTCAATTATCCTGATTTATGTCGTTTTAGGATTTTTAGTCACATGGATTTTTGGTGCTGATGCTTTGAATGCATTGTCCACAAATGTCTGGTTTAATATTATTTTCTTCGGTTTGTTAGTCTTTTTTGCAGCATCATTTTTAGGAGCATTTGAAATTATGTTGCCTAATTCTTGGGCAAATAAAGTCGATCAACAAGCGGATAGAGGAGGAGTTGTAGGGATTTTATTTATGGCATTGGCATTAGCTATTGTTTCCTTTTCTTGCACAGGCCCAATCGTTGGAACGTTATTGGTTGATGCAGCGTCCAAAGGCGGAATTGCGCCAATTATTGGAATGTTCGGATTTTCATTGGCTCTAGCCTTGCCATTTATGTTGTTTGCAATGTTTCCGGGTTGGTTGAATTCCTTGCCAAAATCAGGCGGTTGGTTGAATACCGTTAAAGTAGTTTTGGGATTTTTAGAATTGGCTTTAGCCTTTAAATTTTTATCAAATGCCGATTTAGTTTTGCAATTGCATTTATTGGAACGCGAAGTTTTCCTTTCCATTTGGATAGCAATTTTCGGAACATTAGCACTTTATTTATTTGGGAAAATCACTTTGCCACACGACAGTCCGTTAACGCACATTTCTGTGGGTAGATTATCATTGGGATTATTGGTTTTGACATTTACAGTGTATTTAATTCCGGGACTTTGGGGCGCACCATTAAAATTAATCAATGCATTTCCACCCCCAATAGAATATAGCGAAAGTCCTTTTGGAATAGGACAAAATTCAGCTTCCGTTTCAAAAGAAGCTTTGCCAGAAGGAGCAAAATCAGGACCTCACGGAATTGTTATTTTTGATGATTATGAAAAAGGATTGGCGTATGCAAAATCAGTAAACAAACCAATTATGCTTGATTTTACTGGCTTCGCGTGTGTAAATTGTCGTAAAATGGAAAATACTGTTTGGGGAGAACCATCAATTTTACCAATTTTAAAAAACGAAGTAGTTTTGATTTCATTATATGTAGATGACAAAAGAGAATTGCCAAAAGCACAACAATTTAAATCGGCTACAACAGGCGAATTATTAGAAACAATTGGAGATAAATGGACTGATTTAATGATTTCAAAATATAAAACTAACACACAACCTTTGTATGTTATTACAGATTTGGAAGGAAATAATTTGAATGCAACAACCCCAACAATCAGTTACACTCCCGATGTAAAAGTCTATGAAGAATGGCTAAAATCTGGAGTTTCAAATTTCAAAAAATAATTATATAATTACACATTCTTAGATTTTTTTTTAAAAAATTAGGATATACTATTTTTTTATTATATTTGATACACTTTATTAAATATAATAATTATGAAAACAGTTAAAATTTTACTTTTATTATTAATAACTTCAGTATTATTTATTTCTTGTGACAATTCCAATGGAAATGAAAAAGAAATCAACTCTCAACAGAGTATAGCGCTCAGAACTATGCTTAACGAGATGAAGTTGACTAACAATATTGCAGGAAAATCAGTCGCAAGAGATTCAACTTCAAACTCTTTTTGTTTTGAATTTGTATATCCTGTTACATTAACATATAGTAATGATACCGAAATCAGAATTGCTAATTTAACGGAGTTAATAGAAGTTTTGACAAATGAAACTTCGACACTTTACATAGAAGGAATTGTTTTTCCGTTTCAAGTAATTGAAAACAATTCGCAAAACAGTTCAATCACAACTACAATAAATAATGAAACCGAGTTTATGAATTTGGTTCAAAATTGCGGTTATAGCACTTTGAATGATCATTTATTGACACCACTATGTTTTGATATTATATTTCCAATTGAATTTTCTGCTAATGATGGAACAGCTAATACAACTGTTGTAAATAGTTTGGATGATTTACATAATTTTTTATTCTTACAAACCACAAATCCAAATGATTTTCTTCAACAATTGGTTTTTCCAATTTCTGTGATTTCAAATAATCAAACGGTTGTTGTTCATAATTTGTATGAATTGTATCAAATGATAAATGGCTGTAACAATCCTTGTATTTGCAGCCAAGAATATGCGCCAGTTTGTGTTCATGATAGTATAAATGGTGTAGTTACATTTCCTAATTTATGTTATGCAATGTGTGCGGGATATACTCAAAACGACATCGTTTCTTGTGATCCAACACCATGTGCAATTAGTAATCTTGTTTCAACAGTAGGAAATTGTAATCCATCTGGAACTACATATCAATTGACAATTAATCTTACAACTTCACTTCTTGGTGCTACGCTATTTGAAGTTCATAATAACTCAGGTGCCTTAGTTGGAACCTATCATTTAAGTGCATTGCCTTTAACATTAGACTATGTATCTTCGACAGCCGGAGTTGATGCCTTATATATTAATTTAGTTGGAGTTACAAATTGTTTGTTAGCAACAACTTGGTTTCCTCCAAATTGTGGTTGTGTTTGCCCAACTAATTTAGCACCAGTTTGTGTTCAAACAGCCACTGGAATTGTACAATTTGGCAACTCTTGTTTAGCGGAATGTGCGGGATATACTTCCAATTATTTTGTGAATTGTAATTCAAATTCAAATTTTTCTACTCAATTAGGAACTTGTTTTCAAATAGCATATCCAGCCACGGTTGAATTTAATGGACACAATGCAATAGTAAATTCTAACAGTGAGTTGTTACAATATTGGAATAGAACTGATTCAATTCCAAATTTGGTTTATCCTGTTTCGGTTACATTTAATAATCCAGCAGCAACATTTGTTTTTACAAGTCAAGCAGATTTTCAAACTCAAATAAGTTCGCATTGTAATTAAAAAAATGTCTGTTTAAGATTTAATTTTTAGAATTATTTTTCAAATTTGATAAGTACTTCATTTTAATTTCAATAAAAATCAATATTCTAATTAAATAGTGGTACTTTAGACAAATATAAAGTATTCGCCATGTTAGTAAAAGTATTTGGAAGTGCCGTTTTTGGTGTTGAAGCAACAACAATTACCGTAGAAGTTAATGTTGATAAAGGAATTGGTTATCACCTTGTTGGTTTACCCGATAATGCCATCAAAGAAAGCAGTTATAGAATTGCCGCTGCTTTGAAAAATAATGGGTATGCCATGCCTGGCAAAAAAATCACAATAAATATGGCTCCTGCCGATTTGCGAAAAGAGGGATCTGCCTATGATTTGACTTTGGCAATTGGAATTTTAGTTGCTTCGTCTCAAATTCAAACAACCGAATCCGATAAATATATAATTATGGGCGAATTGTCACTTGATGGCGGTTTGCAACCCATTCGAGGTGCTTTGCCCATTGCTATAAAAGCAAAAGAAGAAGGGTTTAAAGGTTTTTTTCTTCCAATTCAAAATGTAAAGGAAGCTGCAATCGTTAGTGGTTTAGATGTTTATGGAGTAGAAAACCTGCAAGAAGTTATTGATTTCTTGGAAGGTAAAGGAACATTGCAACCCACCATTATAGACACCCGAGCCGAATTCAACAAAACATTAGATTTTCCAGAATTCGATTTTTCAGATGTTCGTGGTCAAGAAAGCATCAAAAGATGCATGGAAATTGCGGCTGCTGGCGGTCATAATATAATTTTAATCGGACCACCAGGTGCAGGAAAAACAATGCTTGCCAAACGATTACCAAGTATTTTACCTCCAATGACGTTGCGAGAAGCACTTGAAACCACAAAAATTCATAGTGTTGCAGGAAAATTGAAAGAGGTAGGTTTGATGAACCAACGCCCTTTTAGAAGTCCACATCATACAATTTCAAATGTCGCTTTAGTAGGCGGTGGGAGTTACCCGCAACCTGGAGAAATTTCTATGGCACACAATGGGGTTTTATTTTTAGATGAATTACCAGAATTCAAACGAGATGTTTTGGAAGTAATGCGGCAGCCTTTGGAAGACAGAGAAGTTACTATTTCCAGAGCGAAATTCACGGTAACTTATCCATCTTCTTTTATGTTGGTTGCAAGTATGAACCCAAGTCCGAGTGGCTTTTTCAATGATCCAGATTCACCACAAACTTCTTCGCCTCACGAAATGCAAAGGTATTTGAGTAAGATTTCAGGACCATTATTAGATAGAATTGACATTCATATTGAAGTTACACCCGTGCCTTTTGAAAAATTATCAGACGATAGAAAATCAGAATGCAGCGTTGACATTCGAAAAAGAGTTACTGCAGCTCGTGAAATTCAAACCGCAAGATTTGAATTAATGGAAAAAGTGCATTACAATGCTCAAATGAGTTCCAAGCAAATTAGAGAATTTTGCGCACTTGATGAAGTGTCAAAACAGTTATTAAAAACAGCTATGGAACGGCTGAATCTTTCGGCAAGAGCGTACGACAGAATCCTTAAAGTAGCACGAACTATTGCCGATTTGGAAGCTGCAGAAACCGTTGTTTCATCGCATATTGCCGAAGCCATTCAATACAGAAGTTTGGATCGAGACGGTTGGTTGGGGTAGAATTTATTAGTATAAACTTGGATATTTTATAGAGTTATCTTCACTCATCATTTCATATATTTTTTCATAAATATCTTCAGCAGATGGTTTTGAAAAATAATCGCCATCAGTTCCATAAGCAGGTCTGTGGGCTTGAGAAGTTAGTGTTTTTGGTTGGCTGTCCAATTTAAAATAACCTTTTTGAACTTCTAAAATTTGTTGCAAAATATAAGCAGAACCTCCTCCTGGAACATCTTCGTCAACTACTAATAATCGATTTGTTTTAGAGATACTTTTCAAAATATCGTGATTTATATCAAAGGGCAATAGCGATTGAACATCAATAATTTCAACATCAATTCCAATTTCCATCAATTCTTTTGCAGCTTGTTCTACTAATCGTAATGTAGAACCATAAGAAACTACAGTAATGTCTTTCCCTAATTTAATAGTTTCTACTACGCCAATCGGAGTTTTAAATTCACCTAAATTTAAAGGCATTTTCTCTTTTAAACGGTACCCATTTAAACATTCAATTACCAATGCAGGTTCATCTGTTGCCAGTAAAGTATTATAAAAACCCGCTGCTTTTGTCATATTTCGAGGAACCAAAACATGAATTCCACGAAGCGCATTAACTATCATTCCCATTGGGGAACCAGCATGCCAAATTCCTTCTAAACGGTGACCACGTGTTCTAATAATCAACGGTGCTTTTTGTCGTCCCACAGTTCTGTATTGCAGCGTGGCCAAGTCATCACTCATAATTTGAATACCATATAAAAGATAATCTAAGTATTGAATTTCTGCAATTGGACGCAATCCACGCATTGCCATTCCTATTCCTTGACCAATTATTGAGGCCTCCCGAATTCCAACATCAGCAACTCGCAAAGCGCCATATTTTTCTTGCATTCCTTCTAAACCTTGGTTTACATCACCAATATTTCCAGCATCTTCGCCAAAAACTAATAGTTCAGGATATTTTGTAAATAAGGCGTCAAAGTTGTCTCGTAAAATCATTCTTGCATCTACTACTTTGGAGCTTTCATTAAATTCAGGAGCTACTTCTTGAATCGAAAATACATTTTCACCAGACTCAGAATACAAATGTGAACTGAATTTAGGTTGAATTTTTGAAATTACATTTGTAATCCAATTCCCCAAGCTTGCCCTTTCTTTTTCCTCTGTAATTTTTCTCAAAATTTTACGAGCAGTCGAAAGTATATCTTTACGAAGAGGCTCTTTTATCGCGGCCAAATCTCCTGCATATTGCTCTATAAACGCACTGTTTTTAGTTGATTTTGCAATTGTACGCAACAGATTTACTAATTCTAATTGCTCTGCTTTAATGGGAGAAACAAAGGCATTCCAAGCAGCCTTTTTACCTTCTAACACCTCTTTTTTGGCTTGACTTGAGATAGCGTCTAAATCTTCTTCAGATGAAATTCCATTTTGAATCAACCATTTTTTCATTTGTTTAATACAGTCATATTCGGCTTCCCAAGCCAAGCGTTCAGCATTTTTATACCTTTCGTGAGAACCTGAAGTTGAATGCCCTTGAGGTTGTGTTAATTCTTTTACGTGAATTAAAACAGGAACGTGTTCTTCTCGAGCAATGGTAGCTCCTTTTTGGAATACTTCTATCAAACTTCCATAATCCCAACCTTTAACAGTCAATATTTCATATCCATTACCTGTAGCATCACGCTGAAATCCTTTCAATATTTCTGAAATATTTTCCTTTGTAGTTTGGTGTTTTGCATGTACAGAAATTCCATATTCATCATCCCATATACTTATAACGACCGGAACTTGCATAACCCCAGCGGCATTGATAGTTTCAAAAAACAAACCTTCCGACGTAGATGCGTTTCCAATAGTTCCCCAAGCTACTTCATTTCCATTATCTGAAAATTCAGTTTTGTGCTCTAAACCTTTTACGTTTCTAAATATTTTTGAGGCTTGAGCCAATCCTAGTAATCTCGGCATTTGAGCGGCAGTAGGAGAGATGTCTGCACTTGAATTTTTTTGTTTTGTCAAATCGTTCCACTTTCCATTTTCATCAAGAGAATGTGTTGCAAAGTGTCCACCCATTTGACGTCCAGCACTCATAGGGTCATGATTGATATCTGTATGTCCGTACAAACCCGCAAAAAATTGCTGTATTGTCAAATGTCCAATTGCCATCATAAAAGTCTGATCGCGGTAATAACCTGAACGAAAATCACCATTTTTGAATGCTTTTGCCATTGCTAATTGTGGCACTTCTTTTCCATCACCAAAAATACCAAACTTCGCTTTCCCAGTCAATACTTCACGTCTTCCCAATAAACTGCATTCTCTACTCACACAGGCAATTCTGAAATCATTTAAAACTTCTGTTTTAAAATCTTCAAAAGAGAGCGCTACAGTTTGTGATTGTTTCATAATTTATTCTTATTGGAAATTTTAACAAAAATATGTAAAAACTATCTATTTACATAATAGTTTGCATAAAAAACAATTAAAGTATTGATAATTTTAAAGCTATAAAATCTTTTTAAATTGCATTATTCTTAAATTAAATATAAATTTAGTTTAAATTCAGCAATGCTTTTAGGAAAACATACTGACTTAGAACCATTTTCTTGTAAAAAGGTTGACTAGTAATTTAGGATCAAATGTAATTACAAATCGAATTTTTTCATTGTATTTATTTTGGGAAATCTCTAAACCATTGTTAGAATACACTGGAAAATACAATTCAAAATACTTGGTAACCAAATTGAAACGAATTCCACTATCATATATAAATTTTGGATTCTGAAATTTATTTTTCAAAATACCAATATCGCCATAGATTTCTATCCAATTCCAAACAGTATAACCTCCATTAATAGTTGTTAACCACTGATTTGCAAAAGCGTTATCTAATTTTGATTTAAAACCTCCATCTGCCATTATATATTGCTGACTAAAAAAACCAGTATTTTCTGATCTTCCATAATAGCCATAGTCAAATAAATAATCTGTGGGACGATCGACCGCAAAACTAAAAAAATCGGATTGCGAATTATTGTATAGAAAACTTCCTGCAAAAAAACGCAAATTTAGTTCCCGATTGTCATCATATAATTTTCTATATTCAATTTCCGCTGCTAATTTTCCAAATTTTGAAGCAATTTGAAAATCGGTTGTTAGGTTAAAATGATTGATAACTTCTGTTTTGGTGTTGAAATATTTGGCATTAAATACTGAATAATTTTCGGTGGAATTGTCTATAATAAAATTGCTTTTTTCTCTGTTTACAATTACTTGCCGCAATAGTAGCAACTGTTTTCGATTGTCTCTAAAATTACTTTCTCGAATTCTAAATTGAACAGTTGGATTTATTTTTTGATAGTAAGCATCGGGAGCATAATGAAAATAAGCGCCATTTACAGAATATCTAATATTGTATAAATTACTTTCTCTATAGTTTTTGTTAATCACAAAATCGGCTGCTCCTGAGAGCGATTTCGAAGTAGTAGAATAGGCTGGATTTATGTCAAATATAAATGGTTTGTCTAATATTGTTTTATTATGAAGCCTTAAACCTGGGGATAAACCATCATATAAATTGAAAGTTAAGGAAGGAACATAAAGGATTTGGTTGTAATAGGGGTCTTCCAAATCTTTCATAAAAGTAAATTTTATTGGACGATTATTCGGTAAAAAACCCTTCAGTGATTTCCAATTGTTTCTCAAATTATATTCGGGTACTTCATTTTTATAATTCAAGACAATCTTATCAATATTTTGACGCCCTATAGTAAATGTGCTATCAGAATTTTGAGAATCTATCCATTTTTCAAATACAATTTTGTTGTTTTTTATGCCATAAACGGGAATTGGAACAACTACGCCAGTTTTGTTATTTATTGAAAAAGTGATGCTGTCTTTAGTTTTGGAAACTTTAGAAAACTTATAATCAATCAAGTCTCTTGAGTCGATGATTGTCTTGAAAAACCAATTAATATCTTTCTTTGAATTCTTTTTTAATATAGTTTCAAAATCCGTTCTACTGGTTTGTTTTCCTTTATTTTGTTCATAAAACCGCCGAACAGTAAACGGAATATAATTATCACCCAGATAATTATCTAAATATATAAAACTCAAACCAGCTCTATATTTACTGGCTATTTGTTCGTTAAATTTTATCAATGAATTTTTTGGATTACTTAACGGTTGGTCTAAATTTTTTCTAGCCATCAACATATAAAAATAGCTGTATTGCTCATTAAAATTTAGTTGGGTTAAATTATAGCTTTTTAATAATTTGTAATTGGAAACCAATCCAAACATTTTCGACTCGGAATGATTTTCATCAATATATTTCATCATTGCATATACCTGAATACCATCATAAATCCAATTGTCTTTTCGTGGATTCAAATGCAAACTATTTTTCAAATAATTATTCAAATAGGTCTTTAAAAACTTAATTTCAAATATAAATTCGTCAGGAAATGGACTCATAAATGAAGGCAATTGATTGAGTCCGTAAAACGGATTTCTTTCATAATCAGCTTGTGAAACCGTTATTTTTTCATTTGGAAAATGCCCAATAAAACCGTCAACAAAGTTGACAACTTTGTCTACAATTAAGGCTTCTTGAATTTTGTTAATTCTTGTTTCTTTGAGATTAACCAAAACATTTACAGTCTTGTTTTTGTGACTAGAGAAACTGCTTTTTGGCTCTATAAACAAACTAAAATCGGTTCTGTTTTTGCCGCTTAAAAAATAGTTTACAAACAATGAATTGTCGTTTAATTTAATGCTATTTAAATCTGTAGTGGCTTCTGAATTATTTGGAATTTTTAAATCAATTTCAAAATCAGATGGTGCATTCGATACGTCGTCTAAATTATTGTTATTATAGGTTACAAAATCACCATTTTCATATCTAGCGGGAGTCAGAAACCAATTTTT
>CAMCDQ010000030.1 GCA_945873505.1 Chitinophaga pinensis | reverse complement strand
AAATGACCTTTTAAAGCAACGAAGCCAATATCTTCAAATGCTTTTCCGATTTCATTTACAAATTTTTGTTTACGTTCCGGTTCGCCCGAAAGGAAATCACGCAAGTCAACACTAGGAATGTTTTGCATAGTATAAATTTTTAGCGTTTGAGGCTTTAAGCCTTGCAAACACAAATATAAAGATTTTTTTTTGATGTAAATTTTTAAAAAACAAACAATTTAAAAAAATATAACAATTCAAGGCTATTCTGTTATTTTTTTATACTTTTGAGGAGGCTTAAAAACTATAAAAATGAATTTCGATAGAAAGAATTTGTCCGATGTTACTTTACTTGATTTATATAAAAGAATTCTTAAACCAAGGCTTATCGAGGAGAAAATGTTGAAACTAATTCGCCAAGGAAAAGTTTCAAAATGGTTTTCTGGAATTGGTCAAGAAGCTATTTCTGTTGGTATTACAGCTGTTTTAGATACCGATGAATACATTTTACCAATGCACCGAAACTTAGGTGTTTTCACAGGAAGAGATATTCCATTGTATCGCTTGTTTTCGCAATGGCAAGGAAAAGCAAATGGTTTTACTAAAGGTCGCGACCGAAGTTTTCACTTTGGAACCCAAGAATATCATATTATTGGAATGATTTCACACTTGGGCCCGCAATTAGGTGTTGCAGATGGAATTGCTTTAGCCAATAAATTAAAGAAAAACGGAAAGATAACTGCTGTGTTTACAGGTGAAGGAGCTACTTCAGAAGGTGATTTTCACGAAGCTTTGAACATCGCAGCTGTTTGGGAATTACCCGTTTTATTTATCGTTGAAAACAATGGATACGGGCTTTCAACACCAACAAATGAACAATACCGTTGCGAGAATTTAGCCGATAAAGGAATTGGATATGGTATGGAAAGCCATATTGTTGATGGAAATAATATTTTAGAAGTTTACAATTTAGTTTCGGAATTAAAAACATCTATGGTTGATAACCCTAGACCAGTCTTATTGGAATTTAAAACCTTCCGAATGCGTGGTCACGAAGAGGCTAGTGGAACAAAATACGTCCCTCAAGAATTGATGGACATGTGGGCTATTAAAGATCCTGTTGATAATTATAGAAAGTTTTTATCTAAAAACGGAATTTTAACTGCGGATTTCGATGCGCAAATTCATTCCGAAATTACGGCCAATATCGATGAAAGTTTAGTACTTGCTAATGCAGAACCTGAAATTGAAGCTAATTACAATGAAGAATTAAATGATGTTTACAAAACATTTGAATATGAAGTAGTTAAATATTCAAATAAAACTGAAAATACACGTTTAATTGACGCTATTTCAAGTAGTTTACGTCAATCGATGGAGCGACATGATAATTTAGTAATCATGGGGCAAGACATTGCGGAATATGGAGGTGCATTCAAAATAACAGATGGTTTTGTGGCTCTATTTGGAAAAGAACGAGTTATCAATACACCCATTTGCGAAAGCGCTGTGGTTTCGGCAGGAATGGGTTTGTCGATAAATGGATACAAAGCTATTGTAGAAATGCAATTCGCCGATTTTGTTTCTACAGGATTCAATCCAATTGTAAATTTGTTGGCGAAATCACATTACCGATGGTCGGAAAAAGCTGATGTGGTGATTCGGATGCCTTGCGGTGGAGGAACACAAGCGGGACCATTTCACTCGCAAACCAATGAGGCTTGGTTTACCAAAACACCAGGTTTAAAAGTAGTTTATCCAGCATTTCCTTATGATGCCAAAGGTTTGTTGAATGCTTCTATAAATGATCCAAATCCTGTTATGTTCTTTGAACACAAGCAATTGTATCGCAGTATTAGTCAAGAGGTACCAAAGGATTATTATACCTTACCGTTAGGAAAAGCATCGTTAATTCGGGAAGGAAATCAAGTGACTATTATTTCCTTCGGAGCAGCAGTTCATTGGGCGTTAGAAACATTGGATAAAAATCCTAGTATTTCTGCTGATGTTTTGGACTTGAGAACCTTGCAACCATTGGATACAGAAGCTATATTTGCATCTGTAAAGAAAACGGGAAGAGCCATTATTTACCAAGAGGATTCCTTATTTGGTGGGATTTCAAGTGATATTTCTTCTATGATAATGGAAAATTGTTTTGAATTTTTAGATGCTCCTGTAAAACGGGTGGCTAGTTTAGAAACTCCAATTCCATTTACAAAAGCATTAGAAGATCAGTATTTGCCAAAAGAAAGATTTGAGCATGCTTTATCAGAATTAATAAATTATTAATTTAACATTTATTCTGACTTGATTTAATTTATTTAAAAAATAGTTTTAAATCTATTTCTTTTCTTAAGTGCATCTTTCCAGTTATTAATAGTTTCTTACTCCATTGTAATATTATTATTTATGTATCATCTAAAAAAAGGTTCCAAATTGTGATAAATATGATAATTAATACTATTATTAATTACAAATTCATAAAAGAAAAAAAATAACATTTAACTTGCTTAACTATTTTTTATATTTGAGAGGAATAATTGGGTAAAATTTAAAAAAAATGAGTTACTACAAAATTGACAATTTAGAACAGTATTTTAAGCATTACAATAAATCAATTCGCGAGCCAAGAAAATTCTGGGGAAAAGTGGCATCAGAAAATTTTACGTGGTACCAAGAATGGGAAAAAGTAATCGATTTTGATATGGCTGAAGCCAAAATTCAATGGTTTGTAGGCGCAAAAGTAAATATTGTAAAAAATTGTATTGACAGGCATTTGGCACGAAAAGGAGATAAAACCGCCATTATATTTGAGCCAAATGACCCAAGCGAAGTGGCACAACACATTACTTATAATGAATTACACGAACGCGTTTGCAAAATGGCAAATGTTCTTCGGGAGCAAGGAATTGAAAAAGGAGATAGAGTTTGTATTTACCTGCCGATGATTCCAGAATTAGCAATTACTACTTTGGCATGTGCAAGAATTGGTGCTGTTCATTCAGTTGTATTTGCTGGTTTTTCTGCTTCTGCTGTAGCAACAAGAATAAACGATAGCGATTGTAAAATGGTAATTACCTCCGATGGCGGATTTCGTGGAAACAAAACGATCGACTTAAAAGGAATCATTGACAAAGCTTTGGATAATTGTCCTTGTGTAAAAAAAGTATTGGTTACCAAAAGAACGTATTCTAATATTTCTATGAAAGAAGGTCGTGATCAATGGCTTCAACCCTTATTAGAGGAAGCTTCAGATAATAATGTAGCCGAAATAATGGATGCTGAAGATCCATTATTTATACTTTATACTTCGGGTTCTACAGGAAAACCGAAAGGAATGGTGCATACAACCGCTGGATATATGGTTTATTCTGCTTATACTTTCAAAAATGTTTTCAATTATCAAGAAAATGATGTATTCTGGTGTACCGCAGATATCGGTTGGATCACTGGACATTCTTATATTCTTTACGGCCCATTATTGAATGGCGCGACAACTGTGATTTTTGAAGGAATCCCTTCATATCCTGACTTCAGTCGTTTTTGGGAAGTCATTGAGAAACACAAAGTAACGCAATTTTATACTGCTCCAACAGCCATTCGAGCCTTGGCAAAAGAAAGTTTAGATTACGTTCAAAAATTCCCACTACGATCTTTAAAAGTCATTGGTTCTGTTGGAGAACCTATTAATGAAGAGGCTTGGCATTGGTATAATGCCCATGTAGGAGGGAAGCGTTGCCCAGTTGTTGATACGTGGTGGCAAACCGAAACGGGTGGTATTATGATTGCACCAATAGCATTTGTAACACCAACAAAACCAACCTATGCTTCCTTGCCTTTACCGGGAGTTCAACCCGTTTTAATGGACGAGAAACGCAACGAAATTGAAGGCAACCAAGTTACAGGAAGTTTATGTATCAAATTTCCGTGGCCAGGAATTGCAAGAACCCTTTGGGGCGATCATCAACGGTATAAAGAAACTTATTTTTCTGCCTTTCCAGGCAAATATTTTACTGGTGACGGCGCATTGAGAGATGAAACAGGATATTACAGAATTACGGGGCGTGTTGACGATGTGATTATTGTTTCGGGACACAATCTTGGAACAGCGCCTATTGAAGATGCAATAAACGAACATCCAGCAGTTGCAGAAAGTGCCATCGTTGGTTTTCCTCACGACATCAAAGGAAATGCATTGTATGGATATGTAATTTTAAAAGAAATTGGCGAAAGCAGAGACAGGGATAATTTGGCTAAAGAAATCAACCAATTGGTTTCTGATCAAATTGGGCCTATTGCAAAACTCGATAAAATTCAATTTGTAACTGGGTTACCTAAAACTCGTTCTGGAAAAATCATGAGAAGAATATTGCGTAAAATTGCAGAAGGTGACTTCTCGAATTTTGGAGATATCACTACATTATTAAATCCCGAAATTGTTGAAGAAATTAAAAACGGGAAATTGTAAAGAGATTTTTTAAAATGAATAGACTGCTTTGGAAACGAAGCAGTTTTTTTTATATGAAATTTATATTTTAGAGATATTCTGTAGCTAATATTTTGTTAATTCTATTATAATCGTTGTTAGATTTAAGAATTCAATTCCTTAAATTTACCTAATATGAAAAATCGAAAAGAAGTTTTAATTTTAGGAGGAGGTTTAGCCGGATTAACTGCTGCTATTCATTTGTCTAAACTTGGACTTCAAGTAATGGTAATAGAGAAAAATGGCTATCCAAAACATAAAGTTTGTGGTGAATATATTTCTAATGAAGTGCTTCCTTATTTCGAATGGCTCGGAATTGATATATTAAAAATAAATCCTACTTCAATAACTAAACTTCAATTTTCAACCCAAAACGGAACAACAATTACCACTGAATTGCCTTTGGGCGGATTTGGAATTAGCAGATATGCTTTGGATTTTTATTTATACAATAAAGCAATAGCTAATGGTTGTATTTTTCTTCAAGAAACTGTTGAAAATGTAATCTTTGATAATGACGAGTTTACAATTACGACTTCAATAGGAACTGTATTAAAATCAAAAATGGTGCTCGGTGCTTTCGGAAAACGATCCAATATGGATGTTAAATTAAATCGAAATTTCATACAAAAGAAATCGCATTGGCTCGCCATAAAATCGCATTATACTGGAGATTTTCCTAATGATTTGGTAGGTTTACATAATTTTAATGGTGGCTATTGCGGCGTTTCTAAAGTTGAAAATAATGCCGTTAATATATGTTACATTACCAATTACGAGACTTATAAATTATATAAAAATAATGAGGAGTTTCAAAAATTGGTGCTTTCTGAAAATCAACATTTGAAAATACTATTTGAAAAATCCACTTTGATTTTTGAAAAACCATTAACAATTGGACAAATATCATTTGACAAAAAAGAAACTGTTGAAAATCATATTTTGATGGTTGGAGATACTGCTGGATTAATTCATCCTTTGTGCGGAAATGGGATGGCAATGGCAATTCACAGTGCTAAAATTGCATCAGAATTAGTAATAAATTATTATGATTCTAAAATTCCATCAAGGGTTTCACTAGAAAAACAATACGTGAAACAGTGGAAATTTCATTTCGCTAAAAGATTAAGAACAGGTAGATTAATAGCCAATCTTTTACAAAAATCTCATATTGCGTCAATATTAATGCGTATATTAGTACAATTTCCATTCCTATTATCAATTATAATTAAGAAAACACACGGAAAACCAATACTTTAGATAAAAATATGTCTATAAACACAAAATACAGAACTAATACTCCAGAAATTATGGATGATTTCACTTTGGAAGGGGAAGTATTGCGGGAAGCGTTGGATAAGATCACCAAAATTAATCAGTTTTTAGGAGGAAATTCATTGACTTTGAACGGTGTAAAAGAATTGATTTTAACCGTGCCAAAATCAAAATTGATAACTATTGTTGATGTGGGTTGTGGTAATGGAGCTATGTTACGAGTTTTGTCAAATTATGGAAAAGAGAATAATTATTCGTTTAATTTAATTGGAATTGATGCAAATGCCTTCACAGTAAATCACGCAAAAAAATTATCGGAATCCTATTCAAATATTACCTTTCAATGCGAAGATATTTTTGAATACGATTTTAGCCAATCAAAATGCGACATAATATTGTGTACATTGACGTTGCATCATTTTAAAAATGAAGAAATTGAAAATTTATTGCATCCATTTTATGCCAATTCAAAACTTGGAATTGTAATCAATGATTTACACAGAAGCAGGCTTGCCTATCGATTATTTCAAATAATTTGTTTCCTGTTTCAATTGAATTCAATGTCTCGTGAAGATGGATTGACCTCAATATTACGAGGTTTTAAAAAAGAAGAATTGGTCATATTTTCAAAGAAATTAGATTTTAAAAAATATACAATCCAATGGAAATGGGCTTTTAGATACCAATGGATTATTCGGAAATAGGCAAAAAATAAAAAATTGTCGAAAGTCGAATGTCTTAAAATCGAATGAAGATAGAACATAATAGAGGAGAGATAATAGATTTAAAAATAATTAGTGACAATTCGTGACTAAAATAATTTGCGAACTTTGCGTAAAACTTTGTGCTCTTTGCGGTTAAGAAAAAAAGAGGAGAGACAAATAGATAATAGATGAAAATGCTGAAGAAAATATGAGTGTAAAAATTAAAACGGTTTGCAAACAATTACCAAAATATTCTAGAACTACCGAGGAAATTATGCCTTTTTTAGAAGCATGGCTTGAAGGTCAAGAACATCGATTTATTCGAAAGGTAAAGAAAATTTTCGAAGGCGCCGCAGTCGAAAAACGCTACTCGATTATGGATCCAATAGAAGTTTTTACAAATACTTCTTTCGAAGAACGAAATGCAATTTATGTTCGAGAAGTAATTGATTTAGGTGAAAAAGTTTTGGAAAAAGCATTGGCAAAAGCCAAATGGAACCCCGAAGATTTAGATTATATTATTACGGTGAGTTGCACTGGAATTATGATTCCCTCATTGGATGCTTATTTAATTAACAAATTAAAATTGCGCCAAGATATCGTTCGATTACCAGTTACAGAAATGGGTTGTGCTGCAGGAATATCAGGAATTATATACGCTAAGAATTTCTTGCAAGCAAATCCTGGAAAACGAGCCGCAGTAATTGCGGTAGAAAGTCCAACAGCTACTTTTCAGTTGAATGATTTTTCGATGGCAAATATTGTAAGTGCCGCTATTTTTGGGGATGGTGCGGCTTGTGTTTTACTTTCATCTTGTGAAGAGGAGGAAGGTCCAGAAATTTTATCTGAAGAAATGTATCATTTTTACGATGCAATCGATATGATGGGTTTCAAACTAACCAATTCAGGACTGCAAATGGTTTTAGACGTGGAAGTTCCAAATACAATTGCAACTCATTTTCCTGAAATAATTCATCCTTTTTTGGCAAAAAATAAGCTTACTATTGAAAATATTAATCATTTAATATTTCACCCTGGTGGTAAAAAAATTGTGCAAACTGTAGAAGATTTGTTTTCTGATTTGGGTAAAAACATCAATGATACCAAGGAAGTTTTAAAATTATATGGAAATATGTCAAGTGCAACCGTTTTATATGTTTTAGAACGAATTATGAAAAATAATCCTCAAAAAGGTGAATTAGGTTTAATGTTGAGTTTTGGCCCAGGCTTTTCAGCTCAAAGGGTTTTATTAAAATTTTAAAATAAGTAACCGCAAATTCGCAAATTTCATTAAATAGTTTGAAATAAAATTTGCGAATTTGCGGTAGAAAAAATATGACAAATCAAGAAATAATTGCAAAATTACCGTATTCAAAACCCTTTTTGTTTGTTGACGAAATTACTTCAATAAACGAAAATGGGGTTGAAGGTACATTTACATTTAATGAAAATTTAGAATTTTATAAAGGTCATTTTAAAGAAAAACCTGTTACACCAGGGGTTATTTTGACTGAAGTTATGGCACAAATAGGATTGGTTTGTTTAGGTATTTATTTATTAAATAATGAATTTAGTATAAATACTTCAATTGCCTTAACATCAACGAATATAGATTTTTTGAAGCCTGTATTTCCTGCTGAAAAAGTGACTGTAATTTCTGAGAAAATTTATTTTCGTTTTGGCAAATTAAAATGTAAAGTTACAATGAAAAATGAACACGACGAAGTTGTTTGTCGGGGAGAAATAGCAGGAATTATTGTTTACTAATAATTGAATACGTAAATGGATAGAAGAGTAGTAATAACGGGACTTGGCGTAGTTGCTCCAAATGGGGTAGGGCTATCCGAGTTTACTCATTCCATCAAAAACGGTATTTCGGGTGTAAAACACAATTGCGAATTGGAACGATTGCAGTTTTCTTGCCAAATATCTGGAACTCCTGATATATCTCCCGAATTAATATCAAACTATTTTACAGAATTAGAATTAAGAAATTTCAATTCATCAGGTATTTTATACGGCGTAATTGCTGGAATTGATGCTTGGAAAGATGCGGGATTATTTATAAATAAAGATAATGAACCCGATTGGGATAGCGGAACTATTTTTGGAACTGGCACTTCTGGAATTGATAAATTTAGAGAAAGTATATACAAAATTGATGCTTTTCAGACTCGAAGATTAGGAAGTACCGCCGTAGCACAAACAATGAATAGCGGCGTAAGTGCTTATTTGGGTGGGAAATTAGGTTTAGGAAATCAAGTTTCTACCAATTCATCAGCTTGTACAACAGGAACTGAAAGTATATTGATGGCATTTGAAAGAATAAAATCTGGTAAGGCCAAACGAATTCTCGCAGGTAGCACAAGTGATTCTGGACCTTACATTTGGGGTGGTTTTGATGCAATGAAAGTTTGTACCTACAAACATAATAAAACACCTGAAAGTGGCTCAAGGCCAATGAGTGAAAGCGCTTCTGGATTTGTGCCTGGAAGTGGGGCAGGAGCTTTAGTTTTAGAAGATTTGGAAAGTGCTTTGCTTCGTGGAGCTAAAATTTATGCAGAAGTTTTGGGTGGAAATATCAATTCGGGCGGTCAACGAGGAGCAGGAACAATGACGGCACCCAATCCAACAGCAGTTCAAAAATGCATTACAAGTGCAATTGAAAACTCGGGAATTTCAGCAAATGATATTGATGCAATTAATGGACATTTAACAGCAACTTCAAAAGACAGTTTAGAAATTCAAAATTGGAGTAAAGCATTAAACAGAAAAGGATTGGACTTTCCTTATATAAATTCATTAAAATCAATGGTTGGACACTGTTTGTCAGGGTCAGGAAGTATTGAAAGTGTTGCAACTATTTTACAATTGAAGCAAGGTTTTATCTTTCCGAATATAAATTGTGTGGATTTGCATCCTGAAATTATTGCAATAATTGACGAAAGTCGCATACCACAAAAATTGATTGAAAAAGAATTGAATATTATCATCAAAGCAAGTTTTGGTTTTGGTGACGTAAATGGATGTGTCGTATTTAAGAAATATTTAAACTAAATAAAAAATAATGGATAAAGAAGCAACGATTACAAAGTTAAAAGCAATTATAAAACCGTTTGTTAATAATGAAGAAGCATTTGAAAATCTTACGGAAACTACTGATTTTATTACTGATTTGAATATTAATTCTGCCAATTTGGTCGATATAATATTAGATATTGAAGAAGCTTTTGCCATTGATATTGACAATCAATCGATGGAAAAAATGTTGACAATTAAAGCCGCTTTGGAAATAATTGAAACCAAATTAGCCGAAAAATGATAGGAAATGATATTGTTGATTTGGCATTGGCACTAAAAGAAAGCAATTGGGAAAGAAAAGGTTTTTCGGATAAAATATTCACGAAAAACGAACAATTACTAATCATAAAATCAGATAATCCTGAAAATATGGTTTGGAATTTATGGAGTAGAAAGGAAGCTGCTTATAAAATTTTCAACCGAAATACGGGTGTTAGAATCTATAATCCGATTCAATTTGAATGTTTTGATACTGAAAAATCAATCGGAAAAGTAATGAATAATGGCGTTTTATATTATACAAAAACAGAAATTAATTTAGATAACATTCATACTGTTTCCGTTCTAAATAGAACTGATTTTAAAAGCATTAAACTCTTAAATAGAACCGACGAAATAGTCAAAATTGATGGAATTCCTTTTCTAAAGGGAAATAATAAAAAGATACATCCCATATCAATAAGTAATCACGGGAATTTTGAAAAAATAGTGTCTTTATTTTAATCCCAAGCGCAACTTTAATTTTAAAAACAAAAGTGCAATAATATAGGCTTCTTCGGGTGTTGAAGCTATTTCAGTAGATTCAGGAAGTTTGAAATGAGCGCATAACTGATCAATGGAAACGGGTTTGTCTGAAAGGTCATTTAGTTTTTGAAACATAATTTCAATATCCAAAGCTTCATTTTTTAATCTACCGCAGTCTAATTTTTCAAGAGCTGTATTTATTAAATCAACACCTAAATTTATTTTAAGACCCACTAAAATTGAATTTCCTAAATATTCAATGAATGCTTGAATTGCTTCTCGTTCGCCTAGTTTTGGCTGCGTACTTTTAATAATAAACTCGTTGGATAGTCCATTGTCGTGTAAATAGATATATTGCAAAAGAACAACTTCAAAACTATCTCCAATTCTAATGCTATCTTGTTCTATGGCTACAGCTCCAAGGCTTAAAATTACATCTTTATCCAAATTTGAACCCGTAGAATCAATACTTAATGCTACATATCGTTGCGGTTTTTTCTCAAATTTAGAAAGATAACTCTTCCAAAATTCTGGGTGTTCTTTATTGATATTTTTAATCCAATCTAACATGACTATGAAAATTGAGTAAGTTGAAAACTATCTTTAATTAATTCTTCCAATTCTTTCATTGGTAGCAAAGCATTCTTTAAATTCTCTTTATCTACTTTAGACAAATCTTCTATATTAATGAATTGTCCAGAATTATCATATTTTAAACCTTCAGAAGTTCTTAATTTAGATAGTGTTTGAAATGCATCCGCACAGTTTAAATAAAGTTCCGAATGTTTTTGATCAACAATTGCCAACTGCTTAAACCTTAGAAAAGTATTGTTTATTCCTTTAATATTATGACTAATAACAAATAATCTAGCGCCATCTATTAGAGGTAATATTGCACGGTTTTTAATATCAAACTTACCTTTGTTTAATCCTGTTTCCTCTATATTAAATTTTTTGAAAAAGCTTAAAGGTGGAGGTTTTCTTAATGCATCATTACCTAAATAATCAAAGAATAATTTGTTCTTTTTAGCATTTACAAAAATAATATCGGTAATAGCATCTTCAATTTTTTGTTCCCCAAAGGCAATTTCATAATCAAAGAAAATACTACTAATTTCATTGTTTTTTTCACCTGGTGAATTCATCCAATTGCTATATTGTTTCATCCATTCAGTCATTGATTTACACCAAATCATATTGCTTGCTAAGTGTCCATTATGACATGGCTCATAGCCAACGGTCTCTAAAATGGCGACTGCTTTTTTAGCTAGTTTTAAAAAATAATTTTTAACATCCCGATATTTTTCTGCAGCAACATCTTCAAAAATCAAAATACTATCCTGATCGGTTAATAATAATTGCTCTTTTCTACCTTGACTACCTATACTTAACCATGCAAAACGAGCAGGAGGAGAGCCTAAATCTAAAATTGCTAGTTCAACTGAACGTTTTATTATCGCTATGTTAATTTCACTTGCAATGTTTGTAATGTGCGTTAAAGGAATGTTTTTAGTTAAAGAAGTTTGAATCAAATCAGCTAATTTGGAACGCACTCTACTTAAATCTATTGCATTTTGAGAACGTTTTATCTCTTTAATAAAAACCCCAGGATTACTGGCTTGTGATACAATTAAATCATGTTCTGTAATAACTCCTTTGATTTCAGATTTATCGGAACCATCGACCGTAACACACAAATGACTGACATTATTTTTCAACAAAAGCAATTGTGCTTCGGCTAAAGAAACATTTTCAGCAACCGTAATTACTGGAGAAGTCATTATTTTATTAATTGTAGCAGTAATCTCAAAGCGTCCGGTTGCAATTTTAGTTCGCATATCGGTATCGGTAACAATTCCAATAGGGAAGTTGTGTTCTGAAATAATAACATTATCAATTAAATTGTCTGTCATTAATTTAGCAACATCTTTAACAATATAACTTGAGGCTACTTTTAAAGGACTTTTATTATATAATAAGGATTGAAAATACTGAATTTCAGTAGGTTTAGATGTGTAAGCTACATTGTCGGAGAGCAATTTACCTCTATTTTCTTTATCAGCAGGATTACTAGTATTGTTAGCAAAACTTTCTAAAAGGAAGTTTAAAACTTCTGAATTTTGAGCAACAAAAGGTCGAAATGTAGCAATTGGTATTGCATATACGATAGATTCTTCAAGAGCTTTTGCTGTCATCATATAATTATTCTTGGCGAAAAATGGACGTAAACCAAAAACATCCCCAGCGACGCATTTATTTAAAAGTGTTTCTTCAGAATCAGAAATTACAGATAAGTTAATTACACCAGATGCGGTCATATAAAAACTATCGTGTAAAATATCGTTGATTTGAAATAAACTTTTATTTTTTTCCAAATTGATAACATGGATATTCATTGCAACAATTGTCAATTCTTCAACTGAAAGATTGTTAAACGGAGGGAATTGCTTCAAAAAGTCAGCAATACGAGTAGCAATAGTGTTCATAAATTTAAAAGAAATTAGATAGGTCTGTAAAATTAAACTTTATTATTATATGACGCAACAATAGTAAGTTTTTAAATAATCTATTTTACATAATATAAATTATAGTTCATATGATAATACAATTTCTTTAATTAATTTATTAATAACATTTGTTTTATTTATTTAAGTTTATTTTTAATTATCTTTGCTTTTAAGAAAATCGTCTGTTATTTTTTAAATTAAATAAAAAAAATTAATTAACACAAATTAAAACAACTATTATGAAATTATTTATTTTTAAGTGGTATCCAGTTATTCTAGCATTTATTTGCATGTTGTACTCAATAACATTAGGTCTTCTTGGAAGACATGAAGAAGCACTTTATTCCGCACATTGGCCTGGGACAATTTTATTATTTGCATTAGTAATCAGACAAAGAAGAACAACATGAGTATAGAATTTTTTATTGTAGGTGGTGTAATTTTTGCATTTTATATGTTTTTTACTATTTGGAATATTTTTTATTCAGGTAAAAAACAAAGAGATGAAAATTATCCTAACATAGCAAAGAAAAAATAATTGAAAGTAATCAATTGTTTAAGCTAAAGAAAATATTTTTTTTTCAAACGTTTATACTATAAATTCAAAAGTTAAATTTTGACGTTTTGTATAATATGGAAAATTAATTATTCTTAACTTCTTTATTTTGAAGCATGTAATTCGCTAACATTTTTTCAATTAATTCCTCCTTAGTTAAATGATGGAAAACCGTTTTGATTCGGTCTTTTATTTCATTTGCCAACTCTTTATTTGGTTTGGTTTTGAATATTTGTTTTGCCCATAAAAAAGCATTATTTTCATCAATGCTAATAGCATCTGGTTTTTTAAATGGGATAAATTTAATTCCCAATTCTTTTTCAAAACCTGCAATTTCAATAACTTCTTCTTTTTGCAAAACAGTCAACGAAAGTCCTTTGGCACCCGCTCGTGCCGTTCTTCCGCTCCGATGTACATAGGTTTCATAAACATCTGGCAAATGATAATTTACGACATACGAAATCGCTTGAACGTCAATCCCTCTAGCGGCTAAATCGGTGGCAACTAATATATTGATGTGTCCTTCGCGAAATTGCCCCATAATTCTATCACGAATCGGTTGTGTCAAACTTCCGTGAATTGCACCCGAAGAAAATCTATTTATGGCTAAATTCTTAGCTAATTTGTTGACAGCAGCTTTTGTTTTGCAAAAAATTATTCCACGTTCTCCTTCTTTTGATGAAAGAAAATGCATCAAAACATCTAATTTTTCAATTGGTTCTACCACCACAAATTGGTGGTCAATTCCTTGATTTCCGACCGTTTCCATATTGGCACTTACTTCAATAACGTGCTTTGACATATAGTTTTGAACCAATTGTTTTATGGTTCCTGGCATTGTTGCCGAAAACAAAAATGTTCTTCTGTTTTTTGGTAATTCAGCTACAATTTCATCCAAACCTTCTTTTAAAATAGAAACCATTTCATCTGCCTCATCCAAAACTAAATACTTAGTTTCCTTAATGTTTATGGCTTTTCTTTGGATTAAATCTATTAAACGACCTGGTGTGGCTATTACAATATGAGTTGGAAGTGTTAAGCGTTCGATTTGAGGTTTAATTGGAATTCCACCACAAATTGTAGCTATGGAAATTTCGGGTAAATATTTAGAATACGACTCTAAATTAGTAAAAATTTGATGTCCTAATTCTCTAGTTGGAACCAATAGCACCGCTTGAATGTTCGTAGTTTTCAAATCTATTAATTGCAATAATGGCAAACCAAAAGCAGCTGTTTTACCCGTTCCTGTTTTTGCAAGACCTACAAAATCATCGTTTTTAGTCAGTAAAATCGGAATGGATTTCTCTTGAATTTCTGTTGGAACTGAAATTTTCAAATCGGATAAACCTTTGACTAGAACTTCTGAAACTCCTAAATCGGAAAATTGCTTTGACATATTTTATTAATTAATTAATCGAATAACGCTTCTCGAATTTTTTTTCCTATCAAAAGGCTTAATTTAATTTTATAATCATCAACCAGCCATTCACGGTAATTTTTTGAGCAATGACTCAAGCAAGTTGCATAACGTTTCATTCGACATTCTATATCATCGTGAAGTTCACGGGCTAAAACTTTTGCTTCTTTTAAATCTTCCGAATTATCAACACACATTGAAGCATGTTGTTCTAACGATTTATCCAAAACAATTTTTGAACGTAAATTCTGAGCAATTATCTTTTTGTGTTCGTCATCAACATCAAATGTCACAACGTCTGTGTTTTTGAATTTTTCTCTTAATTCTGGGGGCATTTGATATTTGAAAAACAGTTCGATTTCAACATCATCGCGAAGATTTTCAAGATAGAATTCTGGGGATTTAAAAATATGCTGCCAATCAATTGGGGCGCTCCAAAGACCAAAGCGAGCTGCGTTATTACCCAAATCAATTACGTTAAAAGTGTTTTTATTAGCTAATTTTCGAGATCCACGACCTATCATTTGATAATATAACGTCAACGATTTTGTAGCTCTATTCAGAATTATGGTTTCCACAGTAGGTTCGTCAAATCCTGTTGTCAAAATCCCTACTGAAGTCAGAATTGCGTCTGGGGTTTTCTTAAACCAACTCAAAATATTCTTTCGTTCTTCAGGGCTACTGGTATTGTCTAAATGACGAATTATATATCCAGCTTCTCTAAAAGTTTCATAAACAAACAAGGAAGTATTGATTCCATTATTGAAAATCAAGGTTTTTTTACCCAACGATTTTTCGGTATATGCGTGAAGTAATTTTTCCTGCATCACCATATTGGAATACAAATCATCAGAGGATTTTACAGTATAATCTCCGTTAATTCCAACTTTTAAGGACGTTAATCCCACATCATAACTATAGGTAATTGCTTTTGCAAGAAACCCTTTGTCAATTAAAGAAGCAATTGTATCGCCAACAATCAACTCATCATAATTTTCGTTCATTGGCAATTTTACATTTGAACTCAATGGCGTTGCGGTAACACCAAGAATAAATGCGTTTGTAAAAGAACTTAATAATTTTCTGAAAGAATTATAATGTGCTTCATCAATAATCACCAAACCGATATTGTCTAAATGTAATTTTTCGTCATTGATTCGGTTTTTAAGCGTTTCAACCATTGCAACAAAACACGAATATTCATTTTGATCTGGTAATTCTTTGATTTTGCTATTGATTATTTTATTTTTAACATCAAATCCTTTAAGCATTTTTGAAGTTTGCTTACACAATTCAATACGGTGTGTCAAAACGACAACTTTTTTGTCGTGCTTGGCGATATATTGTCTAACGATTTCAGAAAATATAACTGTTTTCCCACCACCTGTAGGTAATTGATATAATAAATGATGATTTTTAGGGGCGTTTTCTAAGCGTTCAAAAATAGCGTCAATGTCGCCTTGTTGATACCCATAAAGTTCTTTTTTATCTTCAATTTCAACTTCTAACTCTCTATGTGGCATTTTTTTAATTATGATTTTTGCAAAAATACACCTAAAAAAGGGTTATTCAAGCATTAATAAAGTATAAATCATAACTATTTTTAATATTCAAATCTTTCAATTATGGCATTGAACTCGAAAACATTAAACCATTCTTGCGATTCTGCTTCGGTTTTAATGGCTTCTACCCTATTTTTGAACTCATATAAAACACCATTTGCAATCATAAAACTAATTGCTTGTTCAAATGAAATAAGTAAACTTTTATAAAATAATTCTTGTTTGATGATTTTTTCAGATGAATAAGTTTGAGCAATTTCAATGGAATACAACATTACATCGGCAATAATAAATGGATCAACGCCCAATGTTATAAAGTGTTTAATGAATTTTTGAGCAACGGAGCGTCTTGCTTTGGGTCTTTTGCCTCGAATAGGGAAATATTCATTGGAAACTTTGAGCTTACAATCTTGAACTAATTTATTTTCGTTTGGATTAAAAACAAAATTATAATAGGTTTTCACAGGAAGAAATTTGTCATATAATGCTATGATTTGCTCTTCTAATTGCTGTTTATCGAGTTCGTTTAGGTATTTTTTTAAATCTCGTTTACTCATAATGTGTTGTAATTATTACAAAAGTAAATTACTTTTTGATTCTTTTGAAATTAATCAATGATAATAGTTAATTTTGTAATTCTAAATTTATTAAATAAATGCTTAAAACTTTTAAAATCATTGCAATTCTTGAAGGTATCTCTTATTTGGTATTATTTTCAAACATGCTTTTCATTAAGCACACGAATCCCGTTTTATATCATAAATTATTATATCCAATTGGAATGAGTCATGGACTGCTTTTTATCGGATATGTTGCTTTGGCAATTTTATTAAAGAAATCTCAAAATTGGAATTTTATCAGTTTGGGATTCATATTATTAGCCTCGCTCCTACCTTTCGCAACCTTTTTCATTGAAAAAAAATATTTAAAAAATGCATAAACTAATCGAAAATATATTTGGATGGTGTGAGCCTTTACTTAAAAGTTGGGGGATGGATTCTTCAATGGCTTCCTATATTAACATAATTGTTAATAGCATCATTCTATGTGGCTTGGCTTATTTTATCTATGTTATTTTTAGGATAGTTTTGGTAACCGTGATGATTTTCATTGCAAAAAAAACCAGAACCAAATTTGATGATTTATTGGTTTCAAATAAAACTGCTAAATATATTGCCCATTTAATACCGCTTTTATTCATCTATAAATCGGTTCCTATTATACTAAATGATTTTGTATATTGGGAAACTGTTTTTGGAAAATTAGTTGGTGTTTATATTGTTTTATTAGTGCTTTGGATTATTAGAACCGTTTTTAATGCCTTAAGAGATCATTTAAAACAAACTCCAAAATACAGCGATAAACCAATTGATAGTTACATTCAGGTTATCATGATTGTATTTTGGATATTCGGTGTAATTATTATTGTCTCCGAAATTTTTGATATTGACACACAAAAACTTTTAGCAATTCTTGGAGCTGCTTCTGCTGTTATAATCTTAATTTTTCGAGATACAATTCTTGGTTTTGTAGCAAGCGTTCAAGTTTCGCTGAATGATATGGTTCGCATTGGCGATTGGATTACATTTGACAAATTTGGTGCCGATGGAGATGTAATCGAAATTAATTTGGCTACCGTAAAAGTTAGAAATTTCGACAATACCACCACTACTATTCCAACGTACAGTATGATTTCTGATTCCTTCAGAAACTGGCGTGGCATGTTGAATTCAGATGGAAGAAGGATTAAACGACACATTCTAATTAAAGCAAATAGTATCCGTTTTATGAATGAAAGTGAGCTTGAAAATTTGAAGAAAATTCAATTGATAAGTTCCTATATTGTTCATCGTCAAGATGAGATTGAAAAGTTTAATTCTAAAAACAGCATAGATAAATCAATTGCTATTAATGGAAGAAATCTTACTAATTTTGGATTGTTTAGAAAATATATCACCCAATATCTTCACAATTACCCTGGTTTAAATAAAGATATGATTTTGCTTTGCAGACAATTGCAACCTACACAAAACGGGATTCCATTAGAAATTTATGCGTTTTCGAATGATAAGAAATTCGAAAATTACGAATATATAATGGCAGACATTTTCGACCATATTTTTGCTTCTATAAAATACTTTGATTTAAAAATTTTTGAATTATCTTCTAATTTGGATGAGAAAAATCAATCCGAATAGTCTATTTTAAACGGTCTCTAATGAATTCTATTTCAATTTTTCCGTGAGGCTGTGGCTTTCCTTCGGTACTTAGACTTACCATTGTAATCGATTCAATTGTGATAATTGTTTCTCTTGTCATTATATTTCGAGCTTCACATTTTAATGTCAATGAGGAAAATCCAAATTTCACAACATCAATACCAATTTCGATAATATCGCCTTGTTTTGCAGAACTTCTAAAATTAATTTCCGACATGTGTTTGGTAACAATCCTTGAATTTTCTAATTGTATTATGGAATAAAGTGCTAATTCTTCATCAATCCAAGCTAATAATTTTCCTCCAAATAATGTTCCGTTAGGATTTAAATCTTCAGGTTTTACCCATTTTCGTGTGTGAAATCTCATAAACAGTTTTTTTCAAATTTACAGATTATTACTTATAATTTATAATCATTTAAAAAATATAAAAAATTACAATTCAAATTTTTTATATTTAAAAAATCCTTTTTACCTTTATAAAAAAAATGAGTACCAGAAGCCAATTTTTAAAAGAATTTCGAGGTGACGCTTTGGGAATTATTAATTTTGAAACATCATCTGATGAATACTTTCAAAATCAAATACTTCGCCCGATCTTAAAGTTACAGAATGATTTATATATTGAGTTATTTAAAAACTACATTCTAAAAAGCAAAGCTAATTTTGAAACTTTCACGATTGATAAAAAATGCCAGTTCATAGAGATTAGTATTCAAAAAGATACTAAATTTAGAAATCTTTTAATTGGAATTGTAATTGGATTATTCTCAATTGATGAGTATTTGCTGTATGTAAAAAATACATCTAGCTTAAACAAGCGAATTATTACTATGCTTATCGAACGTTTTAAAAATCAATTACAATTGTTATAATTATTTATTTTTCTCTCAATTTCAAAACAGAAATTACATCTTTTAATTGAAATCCCTTTGCTTGCAATAAAATCAAATAGTGAAATAGTAAATCCGCACTTTCGTCTAAAAAAAGCTTGTCATTGTTATCTTTTGCTTCAATAATAACTTCCACCGCTTCCTCCCCTACTTTTTGAGCAATTTTATTGATTCCTAACTCAAAAAGTGATGCAACATAACTTTTATCTGAGGAACTATTCTCTCTTCGGCTTTTAATTGTTTTTTCTAATTTGGATAAAAAACCATAATTTTCAGTATTTGATTCTTGCCAACAAGTATCTGAACCCGTGTGACATGTTGGTCCTTCGGGTTGTGCTTGAATTAAAAAAGTATCATTATCACAATCTATCTTAATTTCTACTAGATTTAAATAATTACCACTTTCCTCACCTTTTGTCCATAATCTATTCTTGGAACGACTGAAAAACGTGACTTTATTTGTTAATAAAGTTTTTTCGTAAGCTTCCAAATTCATAAAACCAAGCATTAAAACAGTTTTCGTTTCACTATCTTGAATAATTGCGGGAAGCAATCCGTCATTGCTTTTTGTAAAATCTATAATCATAATCGTATTGGTATTGAATTGTTTTTTAACATTGTTTTTAAATCTCTAATTTCTATTTCTTGATAATGAAAAACACTTGCTGCAAGCGCTGCATCAGCTTTTCCAATTTTGAAAACATCAATAAAATGTTGAATAGAACCTGCTCCTCCAGAAGCTATTATTGGGATATTTACTATTTTTGATAATCGTTCCAAAGCATCATTAGCGAAACCATTTTTTGTTCCGTCATTATCCATAGAAGTGAATAAAATTTCTCCTGCACCACGAAATTCAACTTCTTTTACCCATTCAAATAAATCCAACTCAGTCGGAACTTTCCCACCAACAAGATGAACTTTCCATACGCCTTCAATTTGTTTTGCATCAATAGCAACAACAACGCATTGGCTTCCAAAATTCAATGCTAATTCATTAATTAAATTTGGATTTTTGACCGCCGAAGAATTGATTGCAATTTTATCAGCACCATTATTTAATAGCAGTTCCACATCTTTAACAGATGAAAGTCCACCTCCAACTGTAAATGGAATATTGATTGTTGCGGCAACTTTTCTAACTAAATCTACCAATGTTTTTCTTTGTTCCTCCGTTGCAGAAATATCTAAAAAAACCAATTCATCAGCACCTTCGTTTGAGTATTTTTGAGCTAATTCAATTGGATCTCCAGCATCTTTTAAATCCAAAAAATTGATTCCTTTTACCGTTCTTCCGTTCTTTATATCTAAACAAGGAATTATTCTTTTTGTAAGCATTAATTTTCTATTTAGTATTTAAAATATAATTCTCAATTTGTTTCAATGTTATTCGCCCTTCATAAATTGCCTTTCCTATGATAGTACCCTCACAGCCCATTTTTTCAAGTTTTGGAAGTTCTTCAAATGTTGAAATTCCTCCAGAAGCTATTAATTTAATAGTGGGAATTTCAGCTAAAATCCTACTATAAAGTTCAAAACTTGGTCCTTCAAGCATTCCATCTTTTGAAATATCAGTACAAATAACATATTGAATGCCTTTATTTTTGTAGCCTTTTATGAATGGAATTAAATCCACATTTGAATTTTCTAACCAACCTGAAACCGCCACTTTTTCATTTAAAGCATCTGCGCCAAGTATCACTTTTTCTGAACCATAATATGAAATCCATTTTTCAAATAATTCACTGTTTTTAATTGCAATACTTCCACCCGTAATTTGGCTTGCACCCGATTCAAAGGCAATTCTAACATCATTATCCGATTTTAAACCTCCACCAAAATCAATTTTTAACTTAGTTTTAGCAGCAATTTGTTCAATTATCTTATAATTTACAATTTCACTTGATTTTGCACCATCTAAATCAACTAAATGTAAATATTCAATTCCATGATTTTCAAAGGATTTAGCGACTTCCAAAGGATTTTCATTGTAAATTATTTTTGTTGAATAGTCCCCTTTTGAAAGTCGAACACACTTGCCATCAATTATATCTATTGCAGTAATAATTCTCATTTTATCTGTATTTTTAAAAAATTATTTAAAATCTGCTCACCGAATTTTCCGCTTTTCTCTGGATGAAATTGAACCCCATAAAAATTATTTTTTTGAAGTGCGGAACAATATTCAACTTCGTAATTTGTAGTTGCAATTGAATTTTCAGATTTTGGAACATAATAACTATGTACTAAATACATAAATTCATTTTCTGAAATACCATTAAACAACTCCGATTTTAAATTATGAATAGTGTTCCAACCCATCTGAGGCACTTTAACTTTGGTAGTGAATTTTATAACATTGACATCAAATATTCCTAATCCTTCCGTATTTCCTTCTTCAGAAAAGTTACACATCAGTTGCATTCCAAGACAAATTCCCAAAACAGGTTGTTTTAAATTAGGAATTAATTTGTCTAAACCACTTTCTTTTAGTTTTTTCATTGCCGAACTTGCTTCTCCTACTCCCGGAAAAATAACTTTATCAGCCGCTTTTATTTCCTCTGGATTATTGCTTAAAACCGCTTTGAATCCCAACCTTTCGATGGCAAACATAATGCTTTGAATATTTCCAGCCCCGTAATTTATAATAACAATTTTCATTTTTTTATTAGTTGTTAGTTGTCGGTTGTTGGTTGATAGCCAAAAACTATCAAACAACAAGCATAAACTTTAAAGCATTCCTTTTGTAGATGGCAAAATCATTTTTTCGGTATCCCTTTTTACAGCAGCTTTTAATGCTTTCGCAAATGCTTTAAAGATGGCTTCAATTTTATGATGCTCGTTAATTCCTTCGGCTTTAATATTAATGTTTGCCTTTGCGCCATCAGAAAATGACTTGAAAAAATGCAAAAACATCTCTGTTGGCATTTCGCCAATTTTTTCCCTTTTGAAATCGGCATCCCAAACCAACCAATTTCTCCCCCCAAAATCCAAGGCTACTTGTGCCAAACAATCGTCCATAGGTAAACAAAATCCGTATCGTTCGATTCCTAATTTAGAACCTAACGCCTTTGAAAAAACTTCGCCTAATGCGATTGCCGTATCTTCAATTGTGTGATGTTCGTCTACTTGCAAATCACCTTTTACATTTATTTCCAAATCTATTTGTCCGTGTCGTGCAATTTGATCTAACATATGATCAAAAAAAGCAATCCCTGTTTCAATTGCACTTTTTCCTGTTCCATCTAAATCAATTTTGATGAAAATATCGGTTTCATTTGTTTTTCTGTAAATTTCAGAAGTTCTGTTTTCTAACTTTAAATACTCATAAATTGCTTTCCAAGAAATCGTTTCTAACGAAATAGTTCTATTTATTTCTTCAAGACTCAATTTAGATTCTTGACTGCCTAAATCTTCATTTTTATTGATAAAAATAGCTTTACAACCTAAATTTTTAGCCAATTCGATATCTGTAATCCTATCGCCAATTACAATAGAATTCTCTAAATCATATTCAGAATTACCTATGTATTTTGTTAACATTCCTGTTCGGGGTTTTCTATTTGGCGAATTTTCTTCGGGCAAACTTCTATCAATGAAAATTTCATTGAATACCACACCTTCATTTTCGAATGCTTTTAATATGAAA